>JBEDFH010000001.1:0-20950 GCA_041175265.1 Pseudomonadota bacterium
CGTAGAGCTCGTATCTACTACTTTAGAGAACTTACTGGTAAAAAAGCAAAAATCAAAGAAAGAAGATACAAAAACTAGTAGTTTCTTTCTCATGTATAAGAAATCCCGCAATTGCGGGATTTTTTTTTACTTCTAATTCCACAAAAAAAGCAGTGCTAATACACTGCTTTTTTTTATATTAATTTACAGATGTGTTAGCACTGATAGAGGGAAAGCTTTTCCAGACAAATAATCTTCAACACATTTAAGTACTTGAGGGCTTCTATGCATTGCCTGTGAGGATTTCAATTCTTCCAAGTTCATCCATACTGCGCGAATAATCCCTTGGTCTAAAGATTGTCCCGCATGGTGCGGCCCCAGCTCACCAATAAAGGCGAAACGTAAATAGGTGATGTCTCGATCTGTACGTTGCCAGTGATAAACACCTAATAGTTGTTTGGGTGTAAATTCGTATGCTGTTTCTTCTACTGTCTCACGGCGCACTGCATCGAACAGCGTTTCACCGTCTTCTAAATGCCCGGCTGGTTGATTAATTCTAATCCCGTCAGCTGTTTCTTCTTCAACCATTAAGAATCGGCCATCTTTTTCAATCACGGCGGCAACAGTAGTGTTTGGTTTCCAAATCATCGGGGCATTAATAGATGGCTATAAAGTTCATATTTTACAGGGTGGCTGCCGAGTAAACCAGCATGTGATGAAGCGATGAAGAATTTAACTGATGATTATGACTTGTGGTAGAAGCTTGCAGTGGGTATTCTTGCCTTTTACTTAACGATTTTTCAATTCATTGAATGCAATTAGAAACCCAATCACCACGTATTTATTTGGCTTCTCGATCACCTCGTCGCGCTGAATTGTTGCAACAAATAGGTGTCTATTTCTCAATCGTCACTGCTGATATTGATGAAACGCCAAAAGCTATGGAGCAATCCGATGCTTATGTGAAAAGATTGGCAATGGAGAAAGCACAGGCAGGCTATACCACAGTACTTCAGAATGCTTGGGTTGAAATGCCTGTATTAGCGGCAGATACTACTGTGAGTATTGATGGTGAGATTTTAGGCAAGCCACAAGATGATGAAGATGCATATCGTATGCTGAGTTTGATGTCAGGTAGATGGCATGAAGTGCATACCGGGATTGCCGTAGCGTACGCCGGACAAGTTGCCCTGGAGATATCTAGCACAATGGTAGAGATGGATATTTTGTCGGATGCTGTGATACGCGCCTACATTGCTACCGGAGAGCCTAAAGATAAAGCTGGTGCTTACGGTATACAAGGGATTGCTGGATCCTTAATTAAACGAATTGAAGGTAGTTATTCAGGGGTCATGGGACTGCCTGTCTATGAAACTGCAAAGTTGTTAGAGCAGGCGGGCGTTAGATTATTGTAAATAGTCAAAAGCCCTTTTTTGCTTGGCGCTGAGAAGATTTTGAAAAAATGAAGCAAGGTAGTGAAAGATGAGTGAAGAAATTTTAATTAACGTGACACCTCAAGAAACAAGGGTGGCAATCGTAGAGCAAGGCGTTGTGCAAGAGTTGCATGTTGAGCGTAGTAGCTCACTTGGGCTGGTGGGTAATATTTATCGTGGAACGGTTTGTCGTGTGTTACCTGGCATGCAATCTGCATTTGTTGAAATCGGGTTACAACGCGCTGCATTCTTACATGTTGCTGATGTGCTGGAATGTACAAGTGCTGACCAAGAAAAAACGATTCAAGAGGTGTTGCACGAGGGCCAGCCTTTAATGGTGCAAGTGGTGAAAGAGCCCATTGGTACAAAAGGGGCGCGTCTGACCACGCAAATCAGTATTGCTGGACGTTTTTTAGTGTATTTGCCACAACAAGATCATATCGGTGTATCACAACGTATTGAAGACGAATCTGAGCGTGAAATGCTGCGTGATAGATTAATCGGTTTACTACCTCAAGACCATGCTGGCGGATATATCATTCGTACCATGTCTGAGACTGCAAGTGATGAGGAGTTGATTGCGGATATTGCCTATCTCGATAAGGTGTGGAGCAATATCCAAGCAGCGAGTCATGGTGCCCAAGAGCGTTCTTTGGTGTTTCAAGATTTAAACCTACCGATGCGAGTATTACGTGATGTAGTGAATGAAACCACTGATCGGATCGTAGTGGACTCGCGCGAAACTTTTCAAAAACTTTCTGAATTTGCAACGCTTTATGCGGCAAGTGCACTTAAACGTTTGGAGCATTATCAGGGAGATCGTCCTTTGTTTGACGTTTACCACGTTGAGCATGAAATTGAAAAAGCCATGTCTAGAAAAGTTGAATTGACCTCTGGGGGATATTTGATTTTCGATCAAACTGAAGCGTTGACGACAGTTGATGTGAATACGGGTGGATTTGTGACTGGCAAAAGTTTATCCGATACTATTTTTAAAACCAATCTTGAGGCTTCTCAATGTATTGCGCGTCAATTGAGACTGCGGAATTTAGGTGGAATCATCATTATTGACTTTATTGATATGGATGAAGATGCCCAGCGTGAAGCAGTTCTCACTGAGTTGAAACGAGCGGTTGAGAAAGATCGCGCGCGTATTGGTGTAAACGGGTTTTCTACTTTAGGTTTAGTTGAGATGACACGTAAACGCACCCGTGAAAGTTTGGCACACATTTTGTGCGAGCCTTGTCCAAGTTGTCGAGGGCGTGGCGAGTTAAAAACTGCACAGACTGTGTGTTATGAAATTTTACGTGAGCTACTTAGACATGCAAGGCAGTTTAGTGCGCGTGAATTTAGAGTGCTTGCTTCACAAAAAGTGATTGCTCTTCTGATGGATGAGGAGTCACAGAGTTTGGCAAATTTATCTGATTTTATTGGTAAGCCAGTATCACTGCAGGTTGAAAATCAATATTCGCAAGAAGCTTTTGATATCGTTTTGATGTAAATCCTGACGCCAGAATAGACACTTAACTTTTTCTAAGTACCACCGCAAATTTGTAGCCATTACCTTTTAGTAAGGCTTTTGTGCGAGTAATCTCATCATCGTTTTCAAGTGGACCTAGTCTGACTACAAACCACTGACCGCCTTTGTCTTTCAAAAACAGCGATTCTACGGTTGGATTCAACTCAATCATTTTGATTCTTACTTGAAAGTCATCGGCTTCTTCAGCTGTTTTAAATGCATTAAGTTGTAAATACACTTTGTTGCTTGCAGCAGCAGCTAATAATTGTTCTTCATCCTGAACAATTGTTTCACCTGTCGCTAAAATGTCGTAAAACGTAAAACGTTTGACTATATCTGCCTCGTTTATTGTGCTTGTTGTTTCTGTCGCTTCTGTTTTTATTTGTTTTGCAACTTCCATAAAAGCAAGGCCAGATTTCTTAAGGTAGATGCTGGCAGGTACAGCAATAGATGCAGTTACGAATAGCAAAATAAGAAGCTTCTTTGGCCAATTGCTTTTAGGTTGTTTTGATTTGTAATGTAGATATTTGTAGTCTTGCATAATTTAATTCTTTTTTGGTTAAAACAATCTTAATAGGCTGGACTCAATTGGCGCGATTAATAGTATATCGATTAGCTTTGCGCCAACTAAAACAATAATCGGTGATAAATCTAAACCGTTTGGCTGAGGAATCCAGCGGTGTATGCGACTCAGCAATGGGTAAGTGAGTGCGCCTAATATCGGGCTAATTGCCGTGTGTGGATTAACCCAACTTAGAATGGCTTGAGCGATCACTGCATATAAAAAGATATCAATACTGAGCTTGATGATTGCTAATGCCGATAAGCCGACTAGCCCAGACCAAACTGCCTGACCTGCAACCAAGAATGGAAAGTCAGCAAGCCATTTTAAACTGATGGTGAGAATCAACTGTGTTATGAATGCTAACAGTAATGTGGATGAGTCAAGTTTGAAAACTGCTGGAATAATCCGCCTCATCGGGATGACGGCAAAATTTGTAAGACTAACGATGGTTTGCCCAAAACTGTTTTTAAATGGAGTGTTCGTCGCTTGCATGTAGAAGCGCAAAAGAAAGGCAAGGCTCAATAAGCCAAGTAAAGTTTGGATGATGAATGCCAACGCGTTAGTCCACATGACTAGTCTTTTCCTAACATGTCACCAAGTTCTTGAGAGCGATTCGCTGCGGCTTTTGCTGCCTTGATAATTGCAGATTTTACTGCTGCAGCCTCCATGGTTTGAATCGCTTGTTCGGTGGTGCCACCTTTTGATGTTACTTGGCTGCGGAGTGTCACAGGTGTTTCTAAACTTTGCGCCGCTAATAGGCTTGACCCTATAAAAGTTTCTAAGCTTAATATTTTTGCTTGCTCTTCATTTAATCCTAGTTCTAACGCGGCTTGTTGCATGGCTTCAATGAAATAAAAAACATAGGCCGGGCCGCTACCTGAAATGGCAGTAACCGCGTCCATTTTTGATTCCTCGTCCAGCCACAGAACTTCGCCAACTGCTCTCATTATAGTTTCTGCTTGATTATGTTGATTTTCGGTGACATCTGGCATCGCATAGAGACCTGAAATGCCCGCTTGAATTTGCGCTGGTGTGTTTGGCATGACTCTAACAATTGACTGATAGCCACCTAACCAACGAGCGATATCCTTTGCTCGTATTCCAGCAGCGATTGAAATTAATAATTGTTGCTGAAGTAGACTGCCTAAGAAAATGGATAAATCTCTTAGTTGTTGAGGCTTCACTGCCAACACCACAATATCTGCCATCGTGACGCTTGGAAGTTGTTCGGTGACATTCACTCCAAAGTCGGCTTGTAGTTGAGCTCGCTTTTCTGCTTCTGGCTCAATTACGCTAATATCGTTCATTAGATAGCCATTATTTTTTAGCCCGCCAATCAGGGCGCGAGCCATATTGCCACCACCAATGAAACATATTTTTCCTACAGTTTGACTTGTCATGCTTTAATTTCCATTTATTCTTTCGTTTAATCCTTAGCTGGGCGTGCGCCAAATATTGCCGAGCCTACACGTACAATCGTTGCGCCTTCTTCTATAGCAATCATATAATCATTAGACATTCCCATTGAGAGTGTATCAAGTTGATAGCCTAGCTGGTTTAAATGCTCAAACAATGTACGCATTTTTATAAATTGTGTTCGTTGAATCGTTTGATTTTCTGTGGGTTCTGGGATTGCCATTAATCCACGTAACTTGATATTCGGTAATTTAATAACCTCTTGTGCGAGCGTTATTAATTCTTCAGGGTTTACTCCGCTTTTGCTTTCTTCACCGCTGATATTGACTTGCAAGCAAATTTGCAGTGGTAATTGGTTGGCTCTTGCATCATTTAATCGTTGTGCAATTTTTAGACGATCTACACCATGAACCCATGCAAAATGTTGTGCAATGGATTGTGTTTTATTGCTCTGTATTGGGCCAATAAAGTGCCACTCAATTCCCAGGTCACTTAATTCAACTTGTTTGTTAATCGCCTCTTGTAAGTAATTTTCTCCAAATCTAGTTTGCCCTGCTGCGTAAGCTTTTCTTAAGGCATCGCTTGTTTGGGCTTTACTAACTGCGAGTAAGATGACTTCTTGGCGGTTTTTGCTTGCGCCAATTGCGTGATCAATATTGGTTTTTATTAAAGCGATGTTTTCAGCAATTGATGACATATCCGTTATATTTTTGGCGCTTATTCGCTTTGGTGAACGATATGGCCATTCACTAAAGTATATTTAACTTTTCCGGCCAACTCTAAGCCAAGAAATGGCGAATTCTTGCCTTGGCTGAGCAGGGCGCTGGCTTCAATTTTCCAGTATTGTTTAGGGTCAAAGATGCAAATGTCGGCATTTGAATTAACACTCAAATTGCCGGCTGCTATACCAAGAATTTTGGCAGGCATTTCAGTGGCCGTGGTGATGGCTTGATTTAAGTTAACCTTGTTATCTTCGGCCCATTTTAAAATAAGTGGTAATAGTAACTCTAAGCCTGTAGCACCAGCTTCAGCTTCAGCAAATGGATAAAGCTTGGCATCATCATCTACAGGTGTGTGGTCAGAGCAAATGGCATCAATGGTGCCATCAACTAATCCTGCACTTAACGCTTCTTTATCTCGCTGACTTCTCAGCGGCGGTCTTAGATGCGCATTCGAATCGAAGAAGCCGATATCAAAATCAGTGAGATGTAAGTGGTTGGCACTGACGTCACAACTTATTTGCTGGCCTGTTTTTTTAGCGGCTCTCACCATATCTACACCTTCTGCTGTAGATAAGCGACATAAATGTACTTTTGCGCCCGTTTCTTTAGCGATACGTAAGATGCTTGCAATCGCTAGTGTTTCCGATGCTGTTGGGATGCCTTTTAAGCCTAGTCTTGCTGCTACTTCGCCGTCGTGCGCTACACCATCCTTTGCAAGATAAGGCTCTTCTGGGCGAAGCCAAACGGTAAACCCAAAGGTTGCTGCGTATTGCATAGCACGCCACAATACTTGCGTATCTTTAATCGCACTGTCTGCTTGCGAAAAACCTACACAGCCAGCTTCTGTGAGCTCGCACATTTCAGTAATTTCTTGGCCGTTTAACTGGTGAGTCAAAGCGCCAAGTGGATATACATGAGCTAAATTAAGTTGTTTGGCGCGATGTTTGAGCATTTCAACCAATCCAGGCTCATCTAAAACAGGGTCGGTGTCAGGCGGGCAGGCCAAACTAGTGATTCCGCCAGCTACAGCTGCTTGCATCTCACTTTCTAATGTTGCCTTATGTTCAAACCCTGGCTCACGTAATCTGGCAGAAAGATCCACCAAGCCCGGAATTACGATTAGATTATTTGCATCTATAATTTGGTTGGCGATAAATCCTTCAGGACTTTCGCCTACGGCAATAATTTTCCCTGCGGCGATGAATAAGTCTTTTTTTGAATCGATTCCATTTTTAGGGTCGATCAAGTGGCCATTTTTGATATGTATTTTCATTATGAATTTCCCGCCAAAATGCTCATGACAGCCATGCGAACTGCAATCCCGTAAGTCACTTGCGGGAGGATGACGGATTGTTTTCCATCAGCCACTGCGCTATCAATTTCTACACCACGATTCATAGGGCCTGGATGCATCACGATGGCATCGGGTTTAGCCAAGGCAAGTTTCTCTGGCGTAAGGCCGTAGGTTTTAAAATATTCTTGAGAGCTAGGTAACATTGCGCCAGCCATGCGCTCATTTTGCAAGCGTAACATCATGATGACGTCTACATCTTTTAGTCCTTCACGCATGTCGTGAAATACATGTACGCCAAGTTTTTCGACGTTTTCAGGGAGTAATGTTTTTGGTGCAATTACTCTTACTTCCGGCACACCCAAAGAGGTGAGGGCGTGAATTTCCGAGCGCGCAACACGCGAGTGCAAGATGTCACCAACGATGGCAACACGTAAGTTATGCATTTCAGGCTTGTAGCGACGTATTGTAAAGGCGTCTAATAATCCTTGGGTTGGATGCGCGTGGCGACCATCTCCAGCATTAATGACGTGAATGTGAGGTGCTACGTGTTTGGCAATCATGTGCGCTGCGCCTGATTGCGCATGACGAACCACGAACATATCTGCGTGCATTGCGGTTAGGTTGTCTATTGTGTCGAGAATGGTCTCACCTTTTGATTGAGACGATGTGCTGACGTTAAGTGTAATCACATCAGCTGATAAACGTTTCGCGGCAATCTCAAAAGTTGTGCGTGTGCGCGTGCTATTCTCGAAAAACAAGTTACAGACTGTCTTACCTCTAAGTAATGGCACTTTTTTGACTTCTCGTTCAGCAACGCCTACAAAAGATTCGGCGGTGTCTAAAATCTGTTTGATGATGGCTTTAGGTAGGCCTTCGATTGACAATAGATGCTTGAGTTTGCCGTCATTAGTTAATTGAGGGTTTAGCATTACGAATTCTCTTCCAATGTCAGGTAAAAATGGCCATCTGCGTGGCGTAGCAATTGCAAGTTCTGGGAGTGCGTTAAAGTTGTATCATAAGCGCTGATTTGAGGAGTGATTGGTAATTCACGACCGCCACGATTAACTAGCACTGCCAAACTAATGCTAGCTGGTCGGCCATAATCGAATAATTCATTCATTGCGGCTCTGATGGTACGGCCCGTGTAGAAAACATCGTCGATAAGAATGATGTGGCGACCTTCAACTTCGAATGGAATTTGTGATGGTCTAGTTTCTGTGTGAAGTCCTCGTTGGTTGTAATCATCACGATAAAATGAAACATCCAATATCCCATTTGCCAATTCCTTACCATTAGGACTTAATAAAGGGAGTAGCCTTTCCATTAGCCAAGCCCCGCCGCTATGAATGCCAACAAGTGCACTCTCAGTCGTAATGAGAGGCTTTATTTTTTCGGTTAGCTGCTCGAATAAAACTTCTGCGTCAGGTAAATTTTTCATTTTAAAGTCGTGTTCGTTTCATGCGTAATCGTGTCAAAGTAAGATTGTAATATGAGTTGTGCAGCAATTTGATCTAACATTGGTTTTTGTTTGCGCCCAGTCACCCCGAGTTCTTTGAGTGATTGACTTGCTTCAGCTGAGCTTAAGCGCTCATCTATCATGACAATTGGTAAGCCAAAGCGACCATCCATTCGGCGTGCAAACTTCTGACATAGGGCGGTTACTTCATGTTCTTCGCCATCTAAACTTAAAGGTAGTCCCACAACTAATGTACTTGGTTTCCATTCTTTTATTAATGTTTCGATTGATTTAAATCGATCTTCGTTGGATTCGACATTTAGGGTTGTGAGTGGGTGTGCAATGCCGAGCATGTGTTCGCCAGAGGCGACACCTATTCGTTTTAAGCCAAAATCGAACCCCAGTACAGTGCCTTCAAAAGAAAGTTGTATAGTTTTATCGTTATTAATGGCTTTTAGGATTGTTGATTTATGCATGTCCTGCCACCTCAGACAAGCTTGCATAATTCACCCCAAGCAATTTCATTGCAGCATTTAATTTTTCTTTGTTGGGGATGTTGAAAATAATATCGTCTGATGCTTCTACTGTTAGCCAAGCATTCTTGCTGATTTCTTCTTCAAGTTGCCCTGCTGACCATCCGGCAAAGCCTAACGCAACCAAAAATTTATCAGGCCCCGTTCCGTTAGCGACAGCTTCTAAAATGTCTTTGGAAATAGTGAGCGCGGTCTCCCCATGAATTGCAATTGTAGAGTCCCAGTTACCTGCTGGTTGGTGCAAAATAAAACCACGTTCTATCTGAACAGGTCCGCCGAATTGCGCTGCATGACTAGCAAATTTTTGTTCTGAAATGTCTAAATTAAGTTGCGCAAAGAGCGCTTCAAGGTCGAGTTCGATGGGTCTGTTGATGACGATACCCATTGCGCCGGTATCGTTGTGTTCGCAAATATAGGTAACAGACTTTAAAAAATGTGGGTCTGTCATTGCGGGCATTGCAATGAGAAAGTGTCCGGTAAGGTTGACGTTTTCCACGTTGCGAATTATATCGTTAATTGCTTGATTATGTCGATTCTAAATATCCTGTGACTTCAAGGCCAAAGCCAGCCATGCTCGGCATTTTTCTTGGTGTCGCCATCAATTTCATTTTGCGTACGCCCAAGTCAAGCAGGATCTGTGACCCTATGCCATAATTTCTTAAGTCTTGTTTTGAGCGAATTGGGTCATCTGCGTGCTGGATTCGGTTAAGTAGGTCCTCTCCATTTTCATCGCGATGCAATAAAACCATGACCCCACAATCAGAATTCTGAATGACTTTAAGTGCATTCAGTGTGTTCCATGAATGACTTTTGCTGCTACTGTCTAATAGATCAAATGCAGAAAGAGGTTCATGCACGCGAACTAGTACTTCGTGGTCTTTATTCGGCTCGCCTTTTATTAAAGCTAAGTGTGTTTCATGTGCGATTTTGTCTTTATAGGCGATGAGTTTCATTGGCCCGTAAGGGGTTTGAATTTCTCTTTCTACAGCACGTTCTATTAGACTTTCATTTTCGCTGCGATAGTGAATTAAGTCTGCGATCGTGCCTATTTTAAGTTGGTGTTCTTCAGCAAAAGTAATGAGGTCTGGAAGCCTCGCCATGCTGCCGTCATCTTTTAAAATTTCACAAATTACAGATGCGGGCTCAAGGCCTGCGAGTGCTGCTAAGTCGCAGCCTGCTTCAGTATGGCCTGCGCGGACTAATACCCCACCATTTTCAGCAGCTAATGGAAACACATGGCCAGGACTGACGATGTCTTTAGCCACTGCATTTTTAGCAACGGCTGCTTGTATGGTACGTGCGCGATCAGCTGCAGAAATGCCTGTTGTGACGCCTTCGGCCGCTTCAATTGAAATGGTGAAATTGGTGTGCATGCTCGAGCCATTTTTTTCTACCATAGAAGATAGTTTTAATTGGCGGCAGCGCTTCTCGGTTAATGTTAAGCAAATTAAACCTCGCCCGTGTTTAGCCATGAAGTTGATATGCTCAGGGGTTGCGAATTCTGCTGCTAGAACTAAATCACCTTCGTTTTCTCGATCTTCCTCATCCACCAGAATCACCATGCGGCCTTGACGAATCTCATTAATAATTTCGATGCTTGGGCTAATGTTTAAACTGCTCATGTTGATTCACTTTCTTTGCCCCATTGCGTCATACGTTCTACGTATCGCGCAATCAAGTCGACTTCTAAATTAACTCGGCTACCAACACCTAAATATTGGAGAGATGTTTTTTCTAGGGTATGAGGAATGAGGTTCATGCTAAAAACATCTTTTTCTATATTATTCACTGTTAGGCTGACGCCATCGATTGCAATCGATCCTTTGACAGCTATATAGCGCGAGATGCTGTGGGGTGCGCGCACCATTAGCAGCCAGCAATCACCCACGGATTCAAAGCGAACAACTTGACCGACCCCGTCAACATGACCGCTTACTAAGTGACCGCCCAATCTGTCGGAGAGTTGTAACGCTTTTTCTAGGTTAATAATTTTTGGGCTATCTAAGCCAACGGTACAGTTGAGTGTTTCTTTGGATACGTGAGCTTCAAAGCTGGATGCGTCGAATTTAATCGCTGTTAGGCAAACACCATTAACAGCAATACTGTCGCCAGTCTTAACATCTGACATATCTAATTCCCCGACTTCAATTTGAAGTTTTACGTCATCACCAGATGGAGTGATAGACGTGATTTTGCCGGTTGCTTGAATTATTCCTGTAAACATCCTGCAATTTTAACAGATTGGTGACTTAAGCCTGTTAAAATTCTCTAGTGGATTTCAGCACGAATTTAAAAAAGCTTTTTAGGTTTTCTTAGGTGAGTTTTTTTGTTGGGCTGAATATCCAAAAATAATTTTAAGTGGATGATAATTTTTAATGAAGAAGATGCTGCCGTTTGAGTTTTTTGTGGGCCTGCGTTACACGCGTGCTAAGCGCCGCAATCATTTCATTTCTTTTATCTCATTAACCTCTATGGTAGGCATTGGCTTGGGTGTCGCTGCCCTCATTGTTGTCCTTTCAGTGATGAATGGTTTCCAGGAAGAGCTCCGTTCAAGAATTCTAGGAGTCGCCTCGCATTTGCAAATTACAGGCCCCAATAATAGTTTGTCAGATTGGTCAGCTTTAGCGAAGAAGGTTCATGCAGAGCGCCATGTTAATGGTGCCGCACCCTACATTATGGCGCAGGGTATGCTTTCTAATGGGCAGGCTGTGCAAGGTGCTATTGTTAGGGGTGTTTTGCCAGGTGCTGAAACTCAAGTTTCAGATTTAGGCCTTAAAATGCGTGCTGGACAGCTTGGTGATTTAAGGCCGGGTGAATTTGGGATTGTTTTAGGTGCTGAATTAGCTCAATCATTGGGTGTGATCTTGGGAGACAAAGTTGTATTAATGGCACCTCAAGGTCAATTTACTCCAACAGGCGTTGTTCCTAGAATTAAACAATTTACAGTAGTTGGTTTATTTCAAATTGGGATGTATGAATATGACGCAGGCATGGCGTTGATACATATAGACGATGCTGCAAAACTATATCGTATGGATCATCAGGTTTCAGGATTGCGTTTAAAACTTGATGATTTATTTCTCGCTCCAGAAATTTCCAATCGGTTGGCCTTAAGTTTAAACACCTCAGGCCAAGATTATTATTTAACTGATTGGACGCAAGAGCACGCCAACTTTTTCCGTGCAATACAAATGGAAAAGCGAGTCATGTTTATTATTTTGGCGCTGATTGTTGCAGTGGCAGCCTTTAATATCGTTTCAACCTTGGTGATGGCGGTCACCGATAAGCGAGCTGATATTGCCATCATGAGAACTTTTGGTGCGAGTCCTGCAAGCATCATGGCTATCTTTATTGTTCAAGGGGCGCTAATTGGGGTTGTTGGTACAATTGTGGGTGGTTTTTTTGGGGTGTTGATTGCCTTAAATATCAGCACGATTGTGCCATTCATTGAGCATTTATTTAATGTTCAGTTTTTAGCTAAAGATGTTTATTACATTAGTGAGCTTCCTTCTCATTTGATTTGGAATGATGTGGTCACGATTGTGGCCATGTCATTCTTATTAAGTTTATTGGCTACTTTATATCCAAGTTGGAAGGCTTCACAAATGAATCCAGCTGAGGCTTTACGTTATGACTAATCCAATTATTCAAGCAAAAAATTTGCAAAAAACTTATAAGGGTTTAGACGTTGCTGTGTTAAATGGCATTAGTCTCGAAGTAGAGGCTGGCGAACAAATAGCGATAGTTGGTACTTCTGGATCAGGTAAAAGTACGCTTCTACATCTGTTAGGTGGCTTAGATACACCAACTGCCGGTGATGTGAGTGTCATGGGTAATGCGCTTGCCAACCTGAACGAAACAAAGCGAGGTGAATTGCGTAATCAAGCATTAGGTTTTGTTTATCAGTTCCATCACTTATTGCCTGAATTCACGGCTCTTGAGAACGTTGCAATGCCGTTATTGATTCGTCGTACGAATAAAAATGTTGCATTAACCCTTGCTGAAAAAATGCTCGAAAAAGTAGGGTTGGGTCATCGTATGGAACATATGCCTGGGGAGTTGTCAGGTGGTGAGCGCCAAAGAGCTGCAGTTGCGCGTGCTTTAGTCACGCAGCCTAAATGTATATTGGCTGATGAACCAACCGGCAATCTGGATAGGCATACTGCGCATGCTGTTTTTGATTTGTTATTAGAGATGAATCAAAGCCAGAACGTTGGCTTGATTGTTGTGACGCATGATTTGGAGCTTGCGGCCAAATTAAAGCGGCAATATAAACTTATTGATGGCAAGTTGTTGCCATTTTCATGATTTAGTCTTGATTTCAGATGGTGAACTTGGCGCTATTTTTTGTTTTTGGTGCTTGGTTGTTTCAGTTCATGCCATCGCTTCCAAACATTTATTGGTTCTTTCTCGATCCATTTTTAATCTTATTATTTGTTATTGCAGTTCGGACGGAGTGGAGTTTTCTTTTTAAATACAAAAAAATCATTTTTGTATTGTTGGCGTTTTGCATTGGATTTTCTTGGGCGGCTTTGGCGGCGATCTATCGTTTGTCAGATGCACTTCCTCCCGAGTGGGAAACTAAACCGATTCAAATTGTTGGTGTGGTTTCTAGCTTGCCCCAGTCTTTGGAAAATGGCACGCGATTTGAAATGGATGTTGAGAAAATCCTGACGCCACATGCTGTTGTACCTCATAAAATTTCATTGTCCCAGTATAAAAATCAATCCTCTCCAAATGATGGTTTGATTAGTTTTCATGCAGGTGAACGATGGCGACTTAACATTAAGCTTAAGCGCCCTCATGGCGCCATGAATCCAAATGGTTTTGATTTTGAGGTGTGGGCACTAGAGCGGAATATTCGCGCAACTGGCTCTATCAAGCAGGGGTTTGGTAATCAGCGTTTGAATCGGATGGTATATAGGCCTCATTATTTGCTCGAATCTGCGCGTGAAAGCATTTACAAAAGAATAAAATCCGTACTTGGCGATAAGCCTTACACAGGTATTTTGCAGGCATTAGTTATTGGGGATGAGAGCGGTATCAGTCAGGAAAGTTGGCAGGTATTTCTTCGGACTGGCACTAATCATCTAATGAGCATATCTGGCTTGCATATCACTATGTTGTCTGGCCTTGCTTATACTTTAATTTTTGCCCTATGGCGACGTTCTGAGCGATTGACCTTGTGTTTGCCAGCTAGAAAAGCCGCTGTGCTTGTCGGCTTGCTGGTTGCTTTTTTATACGCTTTGATTGCTGGCTTTACCGTCCCGACTCAGCGAACAGTTTTAATGCTATTTGTCTTTGGATTGGCATTATGGTCTGGTCGGCATGTGCAAATTTTTCGTGTACTTATTTATTCATTGTTTTTAGTAGTGTTGTGGGATCCATGGGCAGTTCATTCTCCAGGTTTTTGGCTTTCTTTCGGAGCTGTTGCTGTGATTACCTTTTGCGTTGCTGGCCGATTAGTTGGCCTTTCTTGGATTAAGGGCGCGCTAAAAACACAATGGGCTGTGACGATTGGCCTGGTGCCACTGTTGCTAATGTTATTTCAACAAGTTTCTATTATTTCCCCAATCGCCAACGCCATTGCGATTCCAGTGATTAGTACGGTTGTCGTCCCACTATCTTTAATTGGAGGTTTGCTCCCAATAGATTCAGCCTTGTTGCTCGCACATTGGGTCATGGCTAATGCTATGTGGTTTTTACAGTTCTTGGCTGATTTACCTCTGAGCACTTGGCAACAGCATGCACCGCCTACTTGGACGGTTTTGATGGCATTGTTTGGAATTCTCTGGCTTTTATCTCCTAAGGGAGTCCCCTTAAGGATTTTTGGATGGATTTTTTGTTTGCCGGTCATTTTTATTGTTCCAGAAGCGCCGCCAGTAGGTGCGATGACCGTCACAGTTTTAGACGTTGGGCAGGGTCTTGCTGTAGTCATTAAAACTAATCGCCATCAAATTTTATATGATGCCGGCCCTAAATATGGACAGCAAAGTGACAGTGGCGGACGAATTATTCTGCCTTATTTGCGAGGACAGGGGATTAAAAATCTGGATTTGATGATGGTGAGTCATAACGATAATGACCATAGTGGTGGGATGAGCTCAGTGCTTAAGCAAATGCCTGTCAATTGGTTGGTAAGTTCATTTGCGGTGGATGGCCCAGAAATACAATCTTTAAAATACGATTTTTGTGTTGCTGGTCAGCGCTGGGATTGGGATGGCGTAGCGTTTGAGATTTTATCGCCAACAATTGAAAGTTATGATGATGCAAGTATGAGTGATAATAATCGTAGTTGCGTTTTAAAGATCAATAGTGCTTACGGTAGCATTTTGTTAACCGGTGATATTGAGCGTCAAGCAGAGGATTTTTTGGTTGATGCTCATTTGCAAGAATTAAGAAGCGATGTGCTTGTTGTCCCTCACCATGGCAGTAAAACCTCATCAAGCCCTGCTTTTATTAATGCTGTGCAGCCTAGGATTGCAGTTTTTACAGCAGGTTATCTTAATCGCTTTGGTCATCCCAAGGCTGAGATCCAATCCCGCTATATGGGTCGCAACATTCAGACCTATCGTTCAGATGAGGATGGTGCAGTTATCTTCGCTTTTACTAAGTCTGGAATAGATTTAACGCGTTGGCGAGAATATGCAAAACGTTATTGGCATAATCCTTCTGCGCTTGCTGAAAAGGCAGTGACGCGCTAAAGTAACGGCAGTTTATGCAAACTTAATAATTTGCATAGTTTAGGTTTTTAAAAGAATATTTAGGAGTGTTGTGTGTTAGAAATTATTAAAGCTGCTGGATGGCCGATTTATCCACTTATTCTCGCTTCAATTCTCGCGATTGCAATTATTGCGGAGCGCTTTTGGACCTTACGTTCTGAAATTATTGCACCTTCCAATCTTCTCCCGGAAATCAAAAAATGGGTTGAGCAAGGTAAGATTTCTAAAGAGGCTTGTGAGAAGCTTCAACAACATTCTTTGTCAGGTGAGATTTTTGCTAGCGCGCTTAGCAACTCTTCCGCTTCACGTGAGCAGGTTAAAGAGTCAATTGAAGAAGCTGGTCGCTCCGTTGCTCATCAGTTAGAAAAACATTTAACAACTTTAGGCACTATTGCAACAGTGAGTCCTTTATTAGGTTTGTTGGGTACAGTCATTGGGATGGTTGAATTGTTTGGTGCATTTAATGCTGCCGGCTCTGGCCACGACGTTGCCCAATTCGCCAAAGGTATTTCAGTCGCTTTATACAACACAGCCGGCGGTATTGTCGTGGCTGTACCAGCAATGATTTTCTATCGATATTTCCGCGCTAAAGTTGACGGCTTGATTGTTGAAATGGAGCAGCAGGCTGTTGCTTTGGTTGAGTTTATGCATGGCGGACGTAAATAATCATGAATTTTCAACGTGGTAAAAAGCACGAAGATTTAGAAATGAATTTAGTGCCACTAATTGACGTTTTATTAGTCATCATTATCTTCTTAGTGGTTAATGCGACTTTCTCTAGAATGAGTGAGTTGCAAATTAATTTGCCTACTGCAGAGGCGAGTCCAATTGAACAAAAGCCAGTTATTGTAAATGTCGGGATTGATGCATCTGGGCACTATGTTGTTGAGAAAACGGCTGTTGCGGGCAGCGATGTTGGTTTGTTAGCAGCCGCGCTTCAGAAAGCTGTTGCGGGCGGTAAAGAACCGACGATTATTATTAATGCTGATGCTAAGACTACGCATCAATCAGTGATTAATGTCATGGAGGCGGCGCGCCAAGCAGGATATACCCATATTACTTTTGCAACTCAACAAAACTCGGGCTCCTAGTTTATTAGACTATTGGCTGATGACTACTTTGACAAAAGCCTTTTAATATTAAGCCTCAGCATTTGTTGCTGGGGCTATTTCTTTTATTGCCTCTATTATTTATGACTTCAAACAAAAAGACTTCCGCACCAACTCCCCCAGTGGCTAATTTGAGCATGAAGCTTTACTTTAGAATGGTGAAGTACGCGATTCGCTACTGGAAAGTGTTTGTTTTTAGCATTGTATCTTTAGTGGTTTTATCAGCAACTAATACTGGGTTTTTAGCGACCATTAAGATGGTTACTGATGAAGGATTTGTGAAGCACGACTCAACCAAGCTTCATGTTTTACCTTTGATGCTATTTGGCTTGTTGGCTTTGCGCGCATTTTCTGGATTTTCAGCAACTTTTGCGATGCGTTGGGTGGCGCGTAGAGTGGTTGAAGATTTGCGATTAGATGCATTTAAGAAATTGATGACGCTACCTGTGAGTTTCTTTGATGCTAATTCAGCTGGTGTAGTGACATCAAAACTTACATACGATACTGAGCAGATGTCTAAAGCTGCAACCAGCGTTGCGGTAACAGTGGTCCGTGACACCCTTACCATTATCGGGATGGTGGCTTATATGATTTATCTCGATTGGCGACTGACCCTTATTTTCGCTTTGATTGCACCGCTCATGGCTTTTTATTTAAAAACGATGACACCAAAACTTCGGTTTGCGGGCAAGGCAGTTCAAGGCTCTATGGGGGAAATGACCCAGGTTGGTGAAGAGGCTGTTTCAGGTCAGCGCATGGTGAAGATTTTTGGTGGGGCTGAGTATGAATTTAAACGGTTCGCTGGTGCGGTTGGCCGCAATCGGCATATGCAAATTCGATTGGCTCGCATATCAAGCTTAAATAGCATGGTGATTGAATTACTTGCCGCTGTTGCTTTGGGAGCAGTGGTTTATTACGCAGTCGGTAAATTTACTGCGGGTGAGTTTGCCGCTTTTATTGGTGCATTATTAATGTTGATTGCTCCAATTAAGAGTCTCACTGGTATTAATGAAGACTTACAGGTTGGTTTGGCTGCTGCAAATAGCGTTTTTGTTTTGATGGATGTTCCTTCTGAGTCTGATCAGGGTCAGTTGGAAATCGGTCGTGCTAAAGGTGAGATTGAATTCCGTGCGGTAGGATTGCAATACGAAGCCGCCAAAAACAAGGCGCTTGAGAATTTGAGTTTTGTTATTAAGCCGGGTGAAAAATTAGCTTTGGTTGGCCGTTCTGGCGGCGGGAAGACTTCGATGGTTAATTTATTTCCCCGTTTTTATGAGCACCAACAAGGTACTATTTTGCTGGATGGCCTAGATACACGTGAAATGCGATTGAGTAGTTTGCGTGCTCAATTTGCATTGGTGAGTCAGGATGTGGTGCTTTTTAATGACACCGTATTTAATAATATTGCTTATGGTGCATTACGTGATGTTACTGAAGCGCAAGTAATTGAAGCGGCCAAGGCTGCAAACGCGTGGGAATTTATCCAGCAACTTCCCAACGGGTTGCAAAGTGAAATTGGGGATAGAGGTGTGAGGTTGTCTGGCGGGCAGCGTCAGCGTTTAGCGATTGCTCGTGCGATTTTAAAAGATGCACCTATTTTGCTATTGGATGAAGCAACTTCTGCTTTAGATACTGAATCTGAGCGTTTTGTACAGGCGGCTTTGGATGGGTTAATGAAAAACCGTACGAGTGTTGTCATTGCACATCGTTTGTCAACGATTGAAAACGCAGATCGAATTTTAGTGATGGAGCGTGGAGAGATTGTTGAGAGTGGCACGCATGCCGAACTTCTGGCTGCTGGCGGTCATTATGCCAAGCTTTATCATAAGCAATTTCATTGATTCAGGTACTTAATGTCTGAGTGGTTACAAAAGCAGTGGTTTTGTAAATCGTTGTGGCACGTATTATTGTTGCCATTAGCTTGTGTTTACTTAGGATTGGCACATTTCCGTAAACTTTTATTTAAGCTTCATGTTTTTAAAAGTTACGCTTTACCTGTGCCGGTGATTGTAGTCGGCAATATTAGTGTTGGTGGAACCGGTAAAACACCAGCTGTTATTTATTTGGCGCATCAACTTAGGCTTGCGGGTTATTACCCAGGAATTATAAGCAGAGGTTACGGACGATCTAGTTCATTAGTACAAGCTGTTTCTCTAAGTAGTACTCCTGAGCAGGTTGGCGATGAACCCTTGTTGATTGCCACGCGGACTAGATGCCCTGTATTCGTTGGTAATGATAGAGTCGCCGCAGGAGCTGCTTTACTAAAGCAACATCCTGAAGTAAACGTGATTATTAGTGATGATGGTCTACAGCATTACCGTTTAAAAAGATCTATGGAAGTGGCTTTGGTAGATGCTGATAGAGGGTTTGGCAATGGCTTTTTAATACCGGCGGGCCCTTTACGTGAGAGTGTTGCTAGGCTTTCGTTGGTTGATGTGGTCATTGTGAACGGAGACGTTGCGGCATTAAAGTTACCATTGCCTAATAAGAATCTTTTTTCCATGCGACTTGTTGGGGAAACTTTTTTTTCTTTGAATGGCAAGCAAAAGAAACCTGCACAATACTTTAAAAATAAAAAGCTAGCGGCGGTTGCGGGTATTGGAAATCCGGATCGTTTTTTTGGGCACTTGAGAATGATGCATTTAGATTTTCAATCTCAAGCCTTTCCAGATCATCATTTGTTTTGTTTGGAGGATCTTGTCTCTTTCAAAGGCAAGACAATATTGATGACCGAGAAGGATGCCGTGAAGTGCCGAGCCTTTCAGGATACTGATATTTGGATGTTGCCAGTCGATGCTATGATTGAGTCGGGTTTGATGAAAAATATTTTGAATAAATTATCGCGTATTTAGGAAGTGCTATGGATAGTAAACTACTTGAGATTTTAGTCTGTCCTATTTGCAAAGGGACCTTGCATTATAAAAAGAATGAGCAGGAGCTATTGTGCAAACCATGTCGCCTCGGATTCCAAATAAAAGATGGCATACCCGTCATGCTTGAGGGTGAAGCACGCAAGCTGTCTGATGAAGAAAAAGTTTAATCGGTAAATGAGTACAAACTTTAAAGTTGTCATTCCTGCCAGATATGCGAGCAATCGCTTATATGCAAAACCTTTGTTAGATATTGCTGGAAAGCCTATGGTAGTTAGGGTTGCGGAGCGGGCGATGGCAAGCGGTGCGAATGAAGTAATTGTTGCTACCGATCATGAGGAAATTTTAACTGTTGTTACACAGCATGGTTTTAAGGCTGTAATGACAAGCAGCAGGCATCCTTCTGGGACTGACAGAATTGCTGAAGTGGCGCATCAATTGAAATGGGCTGACGAAGAAATCGTTGTAAATGTACAAGGCGATGAGCCCTTAATTGCGCCAAGTCTTATTAAAGATGCTGCGCAAAATTTGGCAGACCATCCTAATGCTTCAATTGCAACAGCTTGTCACTTGATACATGACAAGGCTAGCATTCTTAATCCTAACGTGGTCAAGGTTGTGTTAGATGCGCAAGGATATGCGATGTATTTCAGTCGCGCACCCATCCCCTATCCTAGGGATGCATTTGCAGCAAATGAAGATATTCCAGCGGGCATGCCTAGTTATCGGCATGTTGGCATTTATGCATACCGTGCAAACTTTCTTTATGCTTACACACAGCTTGAAAGCTCAGAAATAGAACGTTTTGAGTCATTGGAGCAGCTAAGAGCATTATGGCATGGCTACAAAATCAGTGTTTTTGTTACACCAGATGCTCCCGCTAGCGGAGTTGATACCGCACAAGATCTTGAGTTAGTTAGAAGTATTTTTGCTGGCTCGTCAAATAAGTCCTGATCCTCAATAAAACTTAGGTTTGTCATTGACAGACCCCAGCTAATATTGCTATAGTCTCACCTCTCGACGGCACCAATGTCGAATCGGACGCGGGGTGGAGCAGTCTGGCAGCTCGTCGGGCTCATAACCCGAAGGTCGTAGGTTCAAATCCTGCCCCCGCAACCAGTATGAATTTAAGAATATAGTTGTTGACGAGAAGTTTGGGTTCTGTATAATGCGCCCCTCTCGTTGCTAACGTTGTAGCGCAAGTTACGGTGTTAGTGAAGTGTAAAAAAGAAGTACCTGCTCTTTAAAAAACTGAACAATCGATAGGTGTGAGTGCTTGTAGCTGGTTAGTTACATTGACGCTTTTAGCGATCAATGAACACTCAAGATACA
>JBEDFH010000002.1:0-19085 GCA_041175265.1 Pseudomonadota bacterium
ATGTGTATAAGAGACAGTTAAATAAGTAATTTAGGAGATTTAAGATGGCTGCTAAAGACGTAAGATTTGGTGATGACGTTCGCCAAAAAATGGTAACTGGTGTCAATATTTTAGCTAACGCTGTGCGCGTTACTTTAGGCCCTAAAGGTCGTAACGTAGTTCTAGAGCGTTCATACGGCTCACCAACGATTACTAAAGACGGTGTATCTGTTGCTAAAGAAATCGAATTGAAAGACAAGTTCGAAAACATGGGTGCTCAACTCGTTAAAGAAGTTGCAAGCAAAACCAATGATATTGCTGGTGACGGCACAACAACTGCAACGGTATTAGCACAAGCAATCATCCGCGAAGGCATGAAATCTGTTGCTGCTGGCATGAACCCAATGGACTTAAAACGTGGTATCGACAAGGCTGTTGAAGCAGCTGTTGCTGATTTAAAATCACAATCTAAACCATGTACAACCAGCAAAGAAATCGCTCAAGTTGGCTCGATCTCAGCTAACTCAGATTCTTCAGTTGGCCAAATCATTGCAGATGCAATGGACAAAGTAGGTAAAGAAGGCGTGATTACAGTTGAAGATGGTTCAGGCTTGCAAAATGAACTAGACGTCGTTGAAGGTATGCAATTCGACCGCGGTTACCTATCACCATACTTCATCAACAATCAAGAACGTCAAATCGCATTGATGGATAATCCATTTGTGCTTTTATACGACAAAAAAATCTCTAACATCCGTGATTTGCTACCAGCACTTGAGCAAGTAGCAAAAGCAGGTCGTCCATTGTTAATTATCGCTGAAGATATCGACGGCGAAGCATTAGCAACATTGGTAGTAAACAACATCCGTGGCATCTTGAAAACTTGTGCTGTTAAAGCACCTGGTTTCGGTGACCGTCGCAAAGCCATGCTAGAAGACATCGCGATCTTGACTGGTGGTTCAGTGATTGCTGAAGAGTTAGGCTTGAAACTTGAGAATATCAAGCTAGAAGATCTAGGCCAAGCTAAACGTATTGAAGTTGGTAAAGAAAATACCATCATCATTGACGGCGCTGGTAACGAAGACAACATCAAAGCACGTATCGACCAAGTAAAGAAACAGGCTGAAGATGCAACCAGCGATTACGACCGTGAAAAATTGCAAGAACGCGTTGCAAAACTTGCAGGTGGCGTTGCTGTGATTAAAGTTGGTGCGACAACTGAAATCGAAATGAAAGAGAAAAAAGCACGTGTGGAAGATGCATTACACGCAACACGCGCAGCGGTTGAAGAAGGCATTGTTGCTGGCGGTGGCGTAGCGTTGATTCGTGCACGTGACGCAATTGCTAAAGTAAAAGGCGACAACCACGACCAAGACGCTGGCGTGAAGATTGTATTGCGCGCTGTTGAAGAGCCACTACGTCAAATCGTTCAAAACGCTGGCTGTGAGCCATCAGTAGTAGTCAATAACGTAGCTGCTGGTAAAGGCAACTATGGTTATAACGCTGCTAATGAAACCTACGGCGACATGGTTGAAATGGGCGTGCTAGATCCAACTAAAGTAACGCGTTCTGCATTGCAAAACGCAGCTTCAGTGGCTGGCTTAATGCTCACAACAGACTGCATGATTGCTGAACTACCAAAAGAAGACGCTCCAGCAATGGGTGGCGGTGACATGGGCGGTATGGGTGGCATGGGCGGTATGATGTAATTCATTGCTTATTTAAGCAATCGAAATAAAAAACCCGCCTCGGCGGGTTTTTTGCATTTTACTTGCTAATCTCGTGAAGCGTATCGGCTGAAAAACTGATTGTTCGTCCAAGCACGCTAGGGGCTTCTCCAATTTACTAAGGATTCTGTCTAAACAAGAGGTGAAAATTGATACAAAGACCGCAAGGGTCTTGTCCGTGGAATATATCCGCTATAGCGGATTATTCACACGCCAAAAAAAGCCCCGACCTAAGGGGATTAAGGTCGGGGCAAACTAGCCTGTAAAGGCTCCACACTCAGGGAGGAAAGTGTGGGACTTGCACATGACAACTCTGAAAGCCACATGCAACTCATGTGAATATAGAGCTCGAATAAATGTAATAAGTTCCCAAGCATTTTCTTCAATAATGACTCACTTAATCTCTAGTAAGTGTTCTCGAAGTGCGCCTGACCTGCGATAATCTCAGGATGATAAATTCAAGCGATACGGTTCAAGATTCTCTCCTGACAGGGCTTAATGAAAAGCAATTGGAGGCGGTGACTTTGCCGCATCAATCTGCCCTCATTTTGGCTGGCGCGGGCAGTGGTAAAACGCGTGTACTGACGACACGTATTGCCTGGCTCATTCAAACAGGTCAAGTTTCGCCAACTGGCTTATTGGCTGTAACCTTTACCAACAAAGCAGCTAAAGAGATGCTCACACGCCTCACAGCGATGTTGCCAATCAATACGCGTGGTATGTGGGTAGGTACTTTTCATGGACTTTGCAATCGCCTATTAAGAGCTCACCATCGGGAAGCTTTATTACCCGCAACCTTCCAGATTTTAGACTCCGCCGATCAACTTTCATCGATTAAAAGATTGATGAAAGTGATGAATGTGGATGATGAGAAATTTCCACCTAAGCAGGTCATGGGTTATATCAATAGCTGCAAGGAAGAAGGCTTACGTGCACATAGTGTTGATGCTTATGACCCTCACTCACAACGCATGCGTGAGATTTTTGAGGAATACGATAAACAATGTCAACGTGAAGGCGTAGTTGATTTTGCAGAGTTGCTATTGCGCTGCTATGAACTATTAAGTCGCGATAAAAATATCCGCCAACATTACCAAGAACGGTTCAAATATATTCTGGTCGATGAGTTTCAAGATACCAATAAACTCCAATATATGTGGCTCAAGCTCTTTGCTGGTATGGGTAAAGAAGAACCCAATAACTGTATTTTTGCGGTGGGTGATGATGACCAATCCATCTATGCTTTCCGCGGTGCCCGCGTCGGCAATATGCGAGATTTTGAGGTGGACTTCAAAGTCCAAAACATCGTCAAATTAGAGCAAAATTATCGCTCGCATAGCAATATTTTAGATGCTGCTAACGCAATTATCAGCAACAACAATAATCGACTTGGTAAGAACTTGTGGACAGCGGCAGGTGCGGGCGAGCCAGTGCGTGTTTACCAAGCTTATAACGATATTGATGAAGCAAGTTTTATTGTAGACGAAGTCAAAATGCTACATAGCGATGGCTGGGCACTTAACGACATCGCCCTGCTATATCGTTCAAATGCGCAATCCCGAGTGATTGAACATGCTTTATTTTCGAACAATATTCCGTATCGTGTTTATGGTGGCTTACGCTTCTTTGAACGCGCTGAAATTAAGCATGCAATGGCGTATTTACGGCTCGTCAGCAATCCAGAAGATGATGTTGCACTACTTCGAGTGATTAATTTCCCGACACGCGGTATCGGTGCCCGTAGCTTAGAGCAACTACAGGAATCAGCCAGAGCCCAGGATTGCAGTTTATGGCAAGCAGCGATCAATAAAGTCGGCAATGGGCGCCCTGGTAAAGGCATAGAAGGCTTTGTCGCCCTTATCAAACAAATGCAAGAAGATGCAAAAGGCTTAACGCTTCCTGAAATGACGGAAATTGCCAGCACCATGTCTGGACTTAAAAATTTCTATCAAGGTGAAAAAGAAGGCGAAGATCGCATTGCCAACTTAGATGAGTTGATTAATGCTGCCGTTAGCTTTATGAATAATAATAGTGATGCCCTTGAGGATAACAGTACCGGCCTGACTGAGTTCTTAACGCATGCCAGCTTAGAGGCGGGCGAGCACCAAGCAGATGTGGGTGCAGATGCGTTACAACTCATGACCGTGCATGCAGCTAAAGGCTTAGAATTTAAGGCCGTATTCATTAGCGGCTTGGAAGAAGGCTTATGTCCGCATGAAAACAGCTTATATGAAAATAACGGTTTAGAAGAAGAGCGCCGTTTAATGTATGTTGCCGTGACGCGGGCAAGACAACGCCTATATTTAAGCCATGCGCAAAGTCGTATGCTCCATGGACAAATTCGCTATGGGATTGCTTCACGCTTTTTAGATGAAATTCCTGAAGGCTTACTAAAACGCCTTAACAGCCGCCAAGTTCAAAAACCAAGCATGGGCAATTACGGCAATCAAAACTATCAAACAACAGCGCCATCTAATAGCAGTGAACAAAAATCAGCGATGCCATGGAAGATCGGCCAAGCGGTTTCTCATGCTAAATTCGGTCAAGGCGTCGTAGTAAGTTATGAAGGCAACGCCAGCGACATGCGTATTCAAATTAATTTTGGACGCGAAGGTTTAAAATGGCTGGCGATGGAATATGCAAAATTAGAAAAGGTATAAGTATCACAATGAATCAACTATTTTCATTACGTAGAATCTTGAATATCACTACGCTATTCTTTTGCTTACAAAGTTTAAGCTTTTTAACGCATGCCGATGAAAACCAATTTCACCATCAAGCATGGCAATTAGTTAACTTAGACAGAGTGGCAATTGAAGAAAAAGCAAAGCCGTACTTTATTTTTTCAGAGGACGGTAACGTTTATGGTTACGGTGCATGTAATTATTTTGCAGGTAAATTCAAATCTAACAATGATGGTGAATTCCTCATTACTCAACTAAAAAGATCAAATGAAACCTGTGAGAACGATGACGACATTGAAGTCAAACTCATGGCCTCAATGTTAATGAGCAATCGCTTTAAAATTGAAGCTGGCCAACTAAAACTAATGAGTGACCAACAACTCACTGTCGCTTTTGAACCTAAAGCAGATGTGAATAGAAATGAATTAATTAAACAAGCAACACTTTTGAAAGCACGTAAAAAAGTAGCCTCAAGCGAGCGTAAGAAAGGCAAGAAACAAAAAGGTAAAAAAGGTGCAGTTAAGCAAGTTGTTGAAAAGTCAAAAGCTGGCAAAAAAACCATTAAAGGGACAAAAACCAATACAGCAAAGATAAGCAAACCTAAAAAATCGAGCACTACAAAAGCATCTGCTGCTAAAAACAAAACGAGTGCATCTTCGTCAAAAACTAAAGCTAAGCAAGTCAAAGCAAAATAATGCAAATTGCCTATAAAAAAATAAGTGTAGGATTGCTCTCATTTTTATTTTTGAGTTTATCAAAACTCGCCTTTGCAGAAGCGCCAACAGCAATGGTTGATGGTAATAGCAATTATCATCAAGAAAGCTATGTGGAGATAAGCCCATTTAGCTCTAAACACCAGGATGAGGAAATGATTTCCCCGAAATCTATCAGCATCCATCCGCACAAAAATAAGATGTATATCAATGCGTTGGAAGCGGGGAAAACGCTTGTCTATTCAAATAAAACTTTCGAGAAGCTTAAAACCATAGACCATAGCTTTAGTGACCATAACAGCTTAAAACCAGGTACACGATTTTTTGGAAAACCTGTTGAAGGATGGTTTACACATGACGGTCGATATTACTGGGTCACATACTATCGGTGGAGTGATGATGCCAATGCAATGAATAATTCTGGATTTGCGCTGATTGATACTGAAACTGATCAAATTGTTCGTGCATTTCCTACTGGCAATATTCCTAAATTTATTACCGCTAATACTGCGAGTACTTTGCTAGCAGTAACATTATGGGGCGAAAACAAAGTTGAAATTTATGACATTAGCGAAGTAGCTAATACTCATCTTGTTAGCAGTATCGCGTTAGGCTCCAAGGTGATCGCAGAGCCTGGATCGAACCGCGATAATACCTGTGGTATGTGCTTAAGAGGCACGGCCTTCATCCCGCATTCTAATTTGCTAGCAGTAGCGCAAATGGGAAGTGGTGGAGGTATTTGGCTGGTTGATACCAACACCATGAAGGTTGTTCGTGGACTCCGCAAAACGCCTGCAACACCTCGTCACCTTCAGGTGTATGAGGACTGGTTGTACTTCAGTGCAAATGCATCTGGAATGGTTGGAAGAATATTAATTAGCGATTTGGAACGTGCCGCAAAAGACGATAAATTTGAACCTACCATTGAAGCCAAGAAGTTTGGCGAAGGCGCGAGGACAATTAAAATATTTAAGAACCATATTTTTGCTGCACTGAACCACTCACAAAAAGTGGCCATTTCAAATTTAGACTTTACTGGAATAAGAACCTTACCGGCCCCTGCTTTCCCAGTGGGTTTGGATGTAGATGAAAATATTTTAGCAGTGACAAGCCAAGGAAGAGGTGGCGAAGGTGGGCATCGCGTTTGGATTTATAACTACAACGCCCTACCTTAATTTTGATTACTAATAATTAAGACTTAGCTTTAACAGGAATATCTTCAAAAATATCACTGTAGCTTGTGTAAATCGATGCAGTCATGACTGGAATCATCAATAACAATCCTAAGCCAAGTGGGATAATCGCAAGCATCAACAATACCATCGTAATAAAGCCATACAACATAAATGGCAGGATGTTTTCAACACAAGCCAAGAAGCTTTGGCGCATTGCTTGCACCGCAGTAAGCTCATTAAAAATAATGAGTGTTGGCGCAAACCAATATGACATCACCAAAGGCACGATCAAAAGTAAACCTATCAATAATGTTTTATAAAATCCGTGACCTAAAATCGCTTCTGCTTGTTGTGAAGTAAGCTCTTCGCCAGAAGTTAATGCATGCATAGCATCAGGGCCAATGCTAAAAAACATCACACTCATGATAAGTAAAATACCTGTCATATAAATACCGCCGACAGTAATCAAATGCGCAGTATGTTGTTTAAAACCAGCAAACAAATGATTCAATTCTAATTGCTCACCATTATCTAAAGCGCGGCAACCAAACATGAAGCCTCCCACAAAGACGGGTGCTAACAAATTCAATACCAATGGACCAACTACATTAATATAAGAAAGCACCATCGCAATTAATAAATAAATCGCAAACATCAAGATCCACATTACGGGATTCTTTCTAAATAAAGCAAAGCCTTTTGCAATCCAAGACCATCCATGGCTCGCTTTTACTTGATGTACGTGTAATTGGTCGTTATTCATTTTAATCTCTGTAATTTTTAACTCTAGTTATTAAACGGGAACCCACATCTGCCTAACTTCATCCTGATGAGCAATGCTCCATTTTAAAATAGCCTCAAAATGTCGAGGATCTTTTGCATGGGTTAATTCACCAGACTGTGGAAAATGGTAATCGTTCAAACGAGACAACCAAAAACGCAACGCTGCAATTTGCAACATATCAACCCAAGCATTTTCCTCTGCTTTAGTAAGCGGCCTAACTATTTGGTAAGCCTGCAACATTGCTTTGACTCGATTTGAATCTAGTGCGCCAACTTCATCGACACACCAATCATTTACAGCTATAGCAAGGTCATAAAGAAAAATACCTTTGCAGGCATAATAAAAATCAATGACACCACCAACTTTATCGTCATCAAACAACACATTATCTTTAAACAAATCCGCGTGAATAACACCTTGTGGCAAATGCTCGATATTAAGCTGTGATTGCTTAAGCATTGTTTGCTTAAGCACTACCTGATCATACTCATTTAAAAATGAAATGACTTTATTCGCTACTGTTGTTCGCCAAACCACATCGCGAGAATCTTGGTTTTTACCAGAAAAATCCAATCCAGCAATATGCATCTCAGCTAAAACGCGGCCAACCTCGGCACATTGAGATACGGTTGCGTGATTAATATCTTTGCCACGCAAGCAACTCACCAACGCAGCCGGCTTGCCATTTAACATGTCCAATTGCTGGCCATCCAAGCGACGGACTGGATGTGGGCAAGGAATGCCACGTTCAGCCAAGTGCGTCATTAAATCTAAAAAGTAGGGAAGCTCTTCCGCGCTATGCTCTTCAAATAATGTTAGTACATATCGACCAGTAGTAGTCGTAACAAAATAATTAGTATTGGAAATACCTGAAGCGATACCTTGCAAATCAAGCAATTCCCCCAAAGGATAAGCTTGCAACCAAGGTTTTAATTCATCAACAGAGACGGTTGTAAATACAGACATAACAGCGCTTAAATAAATAACGCACGTTGATTAACGTGCGTTAAGCTAAAAAATTCATCCAAATTTAAAATCTGAAAATCACCCATTTAGGAATAGCGAGTGGTTTAGAAATATCGTCAACTCTAGACCAACCACCTTCTTGATCTTCTTTCATTAAGTAATAAGGTACGCCGTGAGATGGTGTGATTTTTTGCATGTAAAGTTCACCGTGCACACGATACTCCTCAACAGTATCTTCACCTTTTTTAACAATGGTCACTTGCGGCTCTTCGCCAACATCACCCTCGATTGCACCAGGCGGCGGAAGAGCTTCAGGCAATGGCTCCAAATTCTCTGGAATTGCGGGTTTTGCAGCGGCATAAGCAGGTGCTAAAAAAGACACTGTTAAAGAAAAACATGCCGCTAAAACTAAAAATATTTTATTAAAACGCATACATCCCCCGTGTTATACACAGCAATGATTCCAATATTTCAATTCTATCAAAAACCCATTCAGCACGGTGAAACGATTGAGCGAAAGACTTATAAATAAAGTTGTATTTTTCGCTCAGAGGCTGAAAGTTCAAATCCTCGTGTTTCATAATGCTTAAAGATTGCTGCCACAACATCTTTAGGCTGATCAATCAATTGAATCAGATCCAAATCCTCTTCTTCAATCATGCCTTCATTAACAAGTGTTGTTTTAAACCATTCGATCATGCCAGACCAAAATTCAGCGCCCACTAAAATAATTGGGATCTTTCTAGTTTTACCTGTTTGAATCAAAGTCAGCGCCTCTAACAACTCATCCAATGTTCCAAAACCTCCTGGCATCACTACATAGGCTGAGGCATATTTAACAAACATCACTTTACGCATAAAGAAATGTCGAAAATTTTGACTGATATCTTGATATGGATTTTTAGTTTGCTCGTGAGGTAATTCGATATTCAGGCCAATACTTGGTGACTTGCCAGGAAACGCACCCTTGTTTGCTGCTTCCATAATGCCGGGGCCACCACCAGAAATGACACTAAAGCCTGCATCGGATAATTGCCGCGCAATCTCTTCAGTCAGCTCATAATAAGGCTTATTTGGCTTAGTGCGAGCACTACCAAAAATAGACACGGCTGGCGTAATTTCTTTAAGTCTTTCGGTAGCTTCGACGAATTCTGCCATAATCTCGAATGCGTGCCATGACTCATGCGCGGTATGATTGCTACCTTGAAAATCAGGATCAGCGATTTTTGGAACTTTTTTTGCAACAGACATAACGTAGACCCAAATATGAAAACATTGTTGTTAGTGGATGGTTCATCCTACCTGTATCGCGCCTTTCACGCCATGCCTGACTTACGAAATCGGCAAAACGAACCAACAGGTGCGATTCAGGGCGTGCTCAATATGTTAAGACGCTTGCATAAAGAATACCCTGCTGATTATAGCGCGTGTATTTTTGATGCAAAAGGTAAAACATTTCGCGACGATATTTATCCAGAATACAAAGCCAATCGCGCATCGATGCCTGATGATTTGCGCGCACAAGTTGCGCCTTTGCACGAAACTATTAAAGCCATGGGTTGGCCATTGATTATGGAAGATGGGGTCGAAGCCGATGATGTAATTGGCGCGTTAGCAAAACAAGCTGAGCGTGAAGGGATGCGCGTCATCATTTCAACTGGCGACAAAGACATCGCACAATTAGTCAATGAGAACGTCACCATTGTGAACACCATGAGCAATGAAGTACTCGATATTGCAGGCGTGATCAACAAATTTGGATTGCCGCCTGAGCGTATCGTCGATTATTTAATTTTAATTGGTGACACATCAGATAATGTGCCAGGTGTAGAAAAAGTCGGGCCTAAAACCGCCGTTAAATGGCTGACACAGTATGGAACTCTTGAAAATATTGTTGCTAATGCAGATAGCATCACAGGTGTCGTTGGTGAAAATTTACGTAAAGCTTTACCTTGGTTACCAACAGCGCGTGAACTTATCACGATTCGCTGTGATGTTGGCATACAAGAAAGATTAAGTGATCTTGCACCACGGCCGATGGACAAAGCAAAACTTGCAGAATTATTTGAGCATTTTGATTTTAAATCTTGGCGCCGCGAACTGGACAATATGGGTGGGGAAACAAACACCAGCGCACCACTCACAATGCCAACATCAGGTTTAAGTCATCATCAAAATAGTCAGTCTCAAGAAACGACTGATATGTTTGCAACGATCTCGCACCAAGCAGTGACGACCCGCTACTACAGCACGATCTTAAATGAAGCTGACTTAGATGTTTGGCTAACAAAAATACGTAACGCTGAAATCATCTGCTTCGATACAGAAACAACCTCACTTGATCCGCTCACAGCAAAAATTGTTGGTATGTCATTTAGTGTAGAAGCTGGGACAGGCGCCTACCTTCCTTTGACGCACGATTATTTTGATGCTCCGACACAACTTAATTTTGCAGAAACTCTATCTAAAATAAGACCAATTTTAGAAAATCCAGACATTAAAAAAGTCGGTCAAAACCTCAAATATGACCAACATGTATTAGCGAATCACGGCATCGCACTTAGAGGCATTGCACATGACACGCTATTAGAATCCTATGTATTTGAATCCCATAAAACGCATAACATGGATGACCTTGCGATGCGTCATCTTGGCATCAAAACAATTAGCTTCGAAGATGTTGCTGGGAAAGGTGCAAAACAAGTTGGATTTAATCAAGTTACTGTAGAAGTCGCCGCTGAATACGCAGCTGAAGATGCAGACATTACTTTGCAGTTACACCAAGCCATGTATCCAGGCATTAAAGAGGATGCCAAGCTAGACTTTATTTATAGTCAAATTGAAATGCCATCCAGAAATGTTTTATTCACCATTGAACGAAATGGTGTGCTCATTGACCAAGCCATGCTAAACAAACAAAGCAATGAGATTGGCATGAAGTTAATGGACCTTGAGAAGCAAGCATTTGACCTTGCAGGACAGCCTTTTAATTTAGGTTCGCCAAAACAATTACAAGAAATTTTATTTGGTAAATTAGGCATCAAGCCCACTAAAAAAACACCTTCTGGCGCACCGTCGACAGATGAAGATGTGCTACAAGAGTTGGCGCTTGATTATCCATTACCAAAAGTGCTACTTGAATATCGTGGCCTAGCAAAACTCAAATCAACCTATACCGACAAATTGCCAAAAATGATTAATGCGCAAACTGGTCGCGTTCACACCAATTACAATCAAGCCGTTGCGATTACTGGGCGTTTAGCAAGCTCAGACCCCAATTTACAAAATATTCCTGTGCGTACAGCAGAGGGTCGACGCATACGCGAAGCATTCATCGCACCAGCTGGAAGCGTGATTGTCTCTGCCGACTATTCACAAATTGAATTACGCATCATGGCGCATTTATCTCAAGATGAAGGCATGCTTAGCGCATTCGCCAATAATGAAGATATTCACCGCGCGACTGCAGCGGAAATTTTCGGTTGCGAGCGAGATGAAGTTACAAGTGAACAACGACGTTATGCCAAAGTCATTAACTTTGGTCTAATTTACGGCATGAGTGCTTTTGGTTTAGCACAAAACTTAAACATTGAACGTAGTGCTGCACAAAGCTATATCGAACGATATTTTGCTCGTTATCCAGGCGTACGTGCCTACATGCAAGACACACGAGAAGTCGCAAAACAAAAAGGGTATGTAGAGACTTATTTTGGTCGTCGTTTATGGGTCCCAGAAATAAATAGCAGCAACGGGATGCGTCGCGCAGGCGCAGAACGTGCCGCGATTAATGCGCCTATGCAAGGAACCGCAGCGGACTTGATCAAACTAGCAATGATTGCTGTACAACAATGGATAGAGAACGAAAACCTACAAACCAAATTAATTATGCAAGTGCATGATGAATTGGTATTAGAAGTTCCAGAAATCGAATTGGAATTAGTTAAAACGATGCTTCCACAACTGATGCAAAATGTGGCGAAACTTGACGTCCCTTTACTTGCAGAAGTCGGCGTTGGCAAAAACTGGGAAGCGGCACATTAAATGGCTCAATTTGGTATCTATGTTATTGGCGATGAAATTCTTTCTGGTAAACGCCAAGACGCTCACTTAAGCAAAGCCATCGAAATACTAAAATCACGAGGCTTGCAACTAAGCTGGGCTGAATATTTGGCAGATGATCCGGCACGCCTCGTAGCAAGTTTTAAACGTAGCCTTGCAACCGATGACATTGTATTTTCATTTGGCGGCATCGGCGCAACACCAGATGACTTCACTCGCCAAGCAGCGGCCAAAGCATGTAATGTTGAAATAGAACGTCATGCTGGCGCAGTTGCGGAAATGGAAGCGCAATTTGGTGAAGCGGCCTACCCTAAACGTGTACTGATGGCAGACTTTCCTAAGGGGGCAAACTTAATTCCTAATCCAGTGAATCGTGTTGCAGGGTTTAGTGTTGGTCAACATTACTTTATGCCAGGCTTCCCTCAAATGTCTCACCCTATGATGGAGTGGGTGCTTGACACACATTACGCCCATCTTTTTCACAAAAATGTCATCACTGAATTGTCCATTTTAGTCATGGATGCTGGCGAAAGTAACTTGCTTGATTTAATGAATGCCATCACAGCTAAATATCCAACACTTAAACTTTTTAGCCTGCCGCGTTTGGATGAACGTCGTACCATAGAGCTTGGGATGAAGGGCGATAAAAGCCTGGTATATGAAGCAATGACAGCGATTAAAGCAACCATCATTGAATTAGGTTTCGAGTGGCAAGAATTTAAAGCCTAAATATCACACCAACATCCTGTATTACATACGCCTTGAACCATTGAATTTGTTCAAGAAATAAGCAAATTTCAGTTTTATCAAACGCCATTTGCATATAAAATAAGCAACTTTCCCGCAATTAAGTGAATCACTTTGCAAATCGGCCCATACAAACTGCGTAATAACCTTGTTGTCGCTCCTATGGCAGGCGTGACTGACAGACCTTTCCGCATGCTTTGCAAAAAGCTAGGTGCTGGATTAGCCGTGTCAGAGATGGTGACTTCAAACTCTTTACTTTACGGTAGCGCTAAGACTTTACGTCGCGCTAACCATGAAGGTGAAGTAGAACCAATTTCAGTTCAAATTGCAGGGGCTGATCCTAAAATGATGGCTGAAGCAGCCAAATACAACGTGGATCATGGCGCACAAATTATTGATATCAACATGGGCTGTCCTGCCAAAAAGATCTGTAATGTCATGGCTGGGTCTGCTTTACTTAAAGACGAACCCTTAGTTTCACAAATTCTTAAAGCAGTGGTCGCTGCTGTTGACGTCCCGGTCACACTTAAAATTCGTACAGGCTGGGATAAAGAAAATCGCAATGCTGTGAGCGTTGCAAAGATGGCTGAAGATATTGGTGTTCAGGCCCTCGCCATGCACGGCCGAACCCGTGCTTGTGCTTATACTGGGGATGCTGAATACGACACCATCGCTGCAGTGAAACAAGCGATTAAAATTCCATTAATTGCTAACGGTGATATTACAACACCAGAAAAAGCTAAATTTGTTTTAGATTACACCGGTGCCGATGCCGTCATGATTGGACGTGCGGCGCAAGGCCGTCCTTGGATTTTCCGTGAAATAGAACATTATCTAGCAACAGGTGAGCACATGCCTGCGCCTGAAGTTGCAGAAATTCAAAGTGTGATGCTCGGGCATTTACACGATCTATATGAGTTTTATGGTGACCTTACCGGCATGCGTGTAGCGCGCAAGCACATCTCTTGGTACACCAAGGGACTAAAAGATTCAGCAAACTTCCGCCACGCCATGAATCAATTGCAATCGATTGATGAACAATTGGCAGCGATTAATGATTTTTTCAACCATCTGCAAACACAAGATAGTCGTATTCAGTACGCTAGTGATATTCCAGAAACGAATAGCGCTGTTGCAGAAACTAGCAACGAGGCAATTGCAGCATGAGCTCTGAATGTGAACTCGCGAACAGCGTTGAGCGTGCACTCAACGAATATTTCAAAGACTTAGATGGCCAACCCCCACATGCGGTTTACGACATGGTACTGGGGTGTGTTGAAAAGCCAATGCTACTGCATGTCATGAAACGTGCTGGTGGCAATCAAAGCAAAGCCGCAGAAATATTGGGGTTAAATCGCAACACCCTTCGAAAAAAATTACAGCAACACAAACTTGATTAAGCTTTTGCTTAATTACCTAGATCTTTTTCCCATTTAACTTTTATCGAAATTTTTCATTATGGCAGTCATTAAAAGAGCACTCATCAGCGTTTCAGACAAGCAAGGTATTCTTGAATTTGCAAAAAGTTTACAAAGCTTTGGCGTAGAAATTTTATCTACCGGCGGGACCGCTAAACTTTTCCGAGAAAACAATATTCCAGTAGTTGAGGTTGGTGATTACACCGGCTTTCCGGAAATGCTTGATGGTCGCGTTAAGACACTACACCCAAAAGTACACGGTGGCATTTTGGGTCGTCGAGACCTGCCTGAACACGTGGCTGCTATGAAAGAAGCTGGCATTCCAAATATCGACATGGTGATTGTGAATCTTTATCCATTCCGCGAAACCATTGCAAAACCAAATTGCAGCTTAGAAGATGCGATTGAAAATATCGATATTGGTGGCCCAACAATGGTGCGCGCCGCGGCAAAAAATTATCATCACGTAGCGATTGTGACTGACCCGGCTGACTACGCTGTCATCTCACGCGAAATGACTTCTAGCAAAGGCGCTGTTGGTGCTGAAACACGTTTGATGTTAGCTAAAAAAGCGTTTTCACATACAGCTGAATATGATGGTGCAATTAGCAACTATCTCACCAGCCTAAATGAAACTGGTGAAAAACTAGAGTTCCCAAATAAATACTCAACGCAACTCACTAAAGTGATGGATCTCCGCTACGGTGAAAACCCACATCAAAATGCTGCGTTTTACCGTGACGCTAATGTTCCTGCTGGAGCATTGGCAAGCTTCAATCAGCTTCAAGGCAAAGAGCTTTCGTACAACAATATTGGCGATGCAGATGCTGCTTGGGAATGTGTCAAAACATTTGATGTGCCAGCTTGTGTAATTGTTAAACATGCCAACCCATGTGGCGTTGCAGTTGCACCGACATTGCTTGAGACTTATCAAAAAGCGTTTAGTACAGACCCAACTTCAGCATTTGGTGGCATTATCGCGTTTAACCGTGAAATCGATGCAGCAACTGCTGAAGCAGTTGTTAAACAATTTGTTGAAGTCGTCATTGCACCTGCGGTATCGGATGCTGCAAAACAAATTTTTGCTGCAAAAACGAATGTACGCGTATTAACCGTTGCGCTAGGCACTGAACTGAATGCACTTGAATATAAACGTGTAGGTGGTGGCTTGTTAGTGCAAACGCCTGATGCTCTTAACGTCACACCAGCACAATTTAAAATTGTGACTAAAAAACAACCAACCCCACAACAACTTGAAGACTTACTCTTTGCGTGGCGCGTTGCAAAATTTGTGAAATCTAACGCGATTGTGTTCTGTGCAAATGGCATGACCTTAGGGGTTGGTGCAGGCCAGATGAGTCGTGTGGATAGTACAAAAATCGCAGCGATTAAAGCACAAAATGCAAACCTTTCATTGAAGGGCGCAGCTGTTGCTTCTGACGCATTCTTCCCATTCCGTGATGGTGTTGATGTTCTCGCTGAAGCTGGTGCAGCTTGCGTCATTCAACCAGGCGGTAGCATCAGAGATGAGGACGTCATTGCTGCTGCTGACGAACACGGCTTAGCGATGGTACTGACTGGCTTCCGTCATTTCCGTCACTAATTAATTACTGGGAACAAATAATGAAAGTTATGATTATTGGCGGTGGTGGACGTGAACATGCTTTGGCATGGAAGGTCGCTCAAAACAAATCTATCAGTCGCGTTTACGTAGCACCAGGCAATGCTGGTACTGCGCTTAATCCCGACATGGTTAACGTACCTATTACCAGCGTACCTGAACTTGTTGAATTCGCAAAAACCGAACAAATCGGGCTCACGATTGTTGGGCCAGAAGCAACGCTTTCACAAGGTGTCGTTGATGCATTTCGTGAAAACGGCTTAAAGATTTTTGGGCCAACAAAAGCAGCAGCGCAATTAGAATCTTCTAAAGATTATGCTAAAGCTTTTATGATGCGCCATAAAATTCCAACTGCCGCTTATGCAACTTTTACTGATGCAAAAGAAGCCCATGATTATGTGAACGCACAAGGCGCACCGATTGTAATTAAGGCTGATGGATTAGCCGCTGGCAAAGGCGTTGTCGTTGCTATGTCTTTAGATGAGGCACACGAAGCTATCGACTCTATGCTTTCAGATAACAAGCTCGGCAGTGCTGGCGCGCGTGTAGTGATTGAAGAGTTTTTAACTGGTGAAGAAGCAAGTTTTATAGTGATGGTCGACGGCAAAAATATTCTTGCACTCGCCACCAGCCAGGATCACAAACGTCTACTCGACGGCGACCAAGGGCCTAACACCGGCGGAATGGGTGCTTATTCTCCAGCGCCTGTTGTCACCCCTACTATCCACGCAAAAGTCATGCGTGAAATTATCAAGCCGACTGTTGAAGGCATGGCTGCTGATGGCATCCCATATACTGGATTTTTATATGCCGGTTTAATGATTAGCCCTAATGGCGATGTGAAGACTTTGGAATTTAATTGCCGTATGGGCGATCCAGAAACTCAGCCGATTATGCTGCGTTTAAAAAGCGATTTAGTGAAATTAGCTGAACATGCAGTCAATGGCACATTGGATCAAATTGAAGCCGAATGGGATAGACGTACTGCACTTGGTGTAGTGATGGCTTCAGCGAATTATCCTGATACACCACGCACTGGTGATGTCATTACTGGCCTCCCTAAAGGATCTGATGACATGCAAGTTTTTCATGCAGGCACTGCAATGAAAAATGATCAAGTTGTCACGAGTGGCGGTCGTGTTTTATGTGTCACAGCACTTGGCGAAACCGTTAAATACGCACAAGCACAAGCTTACCAAGCACTGGCTGAGATTAAATTTGACGGTGCCCAATATCGTCAAGACATTGGTTATCGTGCTGTCAAAGGTTAAGTTCGATTGAATGTGCGGGGGCTTCGGCATTTTTTAAGTACTGGCGGGGTTGTAGCCTACCCAACTGAAGCAGTATTCGGTTTAGGTTGCGACCCTAACAATCGTAAAGCTGTTCAGCGTATTTTAAAAATCAAAGGCCGCCCGCAACACAAGGGGCTCATTCTGGTTGCCGATGATTTCGATCGTTTAAAGCCATTCATCGCCCCTCTTACTAGCGCACAGATTCAAAAAATGCAGCAGTCATGGGGCAATGCTCAAAAACCTCATACATGGATAGTGCCAGCTGCTAAACATTGTCCAAAATGGATTACTGGTCAGCACACAAGTATTGCCATCCGTGTAAGCAGCCATCCATACACAGCTAAATTATGTAAAAATTCGAATATGGCTTTAGTCTCAACAAGTGCCAATCGTAGCGGTCATCGAGCAGCTAAAACTGACAAAATGTGTCAGCAGTTATTTGGGAATCAAGTACGTGTTTTACATGGCAAAACTGCAGGTGCTAAAAAGCCATCAACAATTCAAGATTTAATCTCTGGGAAAGTTATCAGAAAGTAATTTATGTCTATTAATCCTAATGCCGTATATGAATATTTACAGGGTTTGCAAAACCGTATCGTTGAAGCCGTTGAATTAATAGACGGAAAGAATTTTCTAAACGATTCTTGGCAGAGACCAGAAGGCGGTGGTGGAACCTCATGCATGCTTGAAGAAGGCAATGTATTCGAACGTGCAGGTGTTGGTTTCTCACATGTCAAAGGCAATAAACTGCCGCCGGCAGCCACTGCGGCTCATCCAGAAGCTGCTGGCAGAGCATGGGAAGCCATGGGCGTTTCCTTGGTATTCCATCCGCGTAACCCTTACATCCCTACCGTACATATGAATGTGCGATTTTTTGTCGCAAAAGCTTCAAACAATCCAGATAACCCTAACGCTAAAAATGAACAAGATATCTGGTGGTTTGGTGGCGGTATGGATCTCACGCCGTATTATGGATTTGAAGAAGATGCAGAGCATTTCCATCGAACTTGTCGTGATGCGCTTGACTCTTTCAGCCAAGATTTGTATCCAAAATTTAAACATGAATGTGATGAGTACTTTCATCTAAAACACCGCAATGAACCTCGTGGGATTGGTGGTATTTTCTTTGATGATTTTAATCAGCTTGGATTTGATAACAGCTTTGCCATGTTAAAAGCTGTAGGTGATGCTTTTACTAATGCTTACTTACCGATTGTGCAACGCCGTAAAGACTTAAGCTATGGTGAGCGTGAACGTGACTTCCAAGCTTATCGTCGTGGTCGTTACGTCGAATTCAACTTGGTATTCGATCGCGGCACTTTATTTGGCCTGCAATCTAATGGCCGTACTGAATCTATCTTGCTATCAATGCCGCCAATTGTGAAATGGCGTTATGACTGGAAGCCTGAAGCTGGTAGCCCAGAAGCTAAGCTTTATACTGACTTTTTAATTAATAAAAATTGGTTAAATCTATGAGTACCGTTGCTCACCAAGAAGTCAAAAAACACGCACAAGATTTGCTAGATTTTATCGACACAAGTCCGAGCCCTTGGCATGCTGTGGCAAGTTCCGCCGCACTCCTCAATGCAAATGGATTTACTGAGTTAAATGAAAGCGATCCGTGGCAACTCAGTCCAGGCAATCGCCATTACGTAGTCCGTGGTGGTAGCTCTATTATTGCCTCGGCGCACATACCGACTCTCCAGGATTAAGACTTAAACCTCACCCTGCTTTTAGTAGTGATGGCTTAATTCGCATTGGCGTAGAAGTTTATGGCGGTCCAATTTTAGCCACATTCACAGATCGTGATTTAAGTATTGCAGGCCGAGTCAACGTCCGCAGCGCATCTGGCTTTGAGACTAGATTAATTAAATTTGATCAAGCCTTAATCCGTTTACCTAATCTAGCCATTCATATGAA
>JBEDFH010000003.1:0-13205 GCA_041175265.1 Pseudomonadota bacterium
CGTGTGGCGTAAGCGCGGTAAAGTAGCTCGCGTAATTCACGCTTTTCTCCATACTGTAATACTGGCATGTAAGAAGGGAAATGGAGTGTGAATTTATAGCCTGTTTTTCCATCAGCTTGTGCGGCTTCTTGGGCTGCTTGAATGGCATCTTCAGGAACACCTTTTAGGTCCGCAACGTTTTCCACAAAGTATGCAAAATCGTTCGTCGTGTCCATTAAGTTTTCTTCAAACTTTGTGGTGAGTTTTGAAAGGGATTCTTGTATCGCCTTAAAACGTACTTTGTCTGATTCAGCTAATTCAGCACCCCCTAAACGGAAATCGCGTACTTCATTTTCAATAATTTTCTTTTGAGCGGTAGTGAGCTTTGAAAATCCAGTGCTATTTTTTAGTGCGCGAAACTTAGCGTATAAACGTTCATCTTGTGAGAGGTCTGAATAGAAATCAGTGAGCTTAGGAAGGCTGGCATTATAAGCTTCACGCAACTCAGGTGAATTAACGACGGCGTTCATGTGACCCACTTGTGACCAGGCACGTGAAATGTGCTCTTCCATATCTTCTAACGGCTTAGCAAAATTATCCCATGTCGGCTCTTGAGAATCTGTAGCGAGTTTTTCAATGAGTATTCTGCCATTTTCTAACAAGTGAGTAATGGCTGGGGTTACGTGCTCAGCTTTGACTTGGTCGAATTTTGGTAAGCCAGAAAAATCGAGTAATGGGTTATTTGCGGTCAATTCAAAATCCTTATGATGTCTATCAGGTCATGCTTATTGAGTGTGATTGTGTACCAATCTTTGGTACACAAATTAGAGATTCATTTTTTGTATTAAAGGTTCAATCTTATCGCTATCCTGGCACCCCAAAATTTTACGGGCAGCGGGTTTAAGTTTTTCCAAATTACTTTGTAGGACTTGATGTTTCACGCTCAAGATGTGCGAAGGGTGCATAGAAAATTGTCGTAAACCAAATCCTAACAATAGGCGTGTGAGTTTTGCATCGCCTGCCATTTCTCCACAAACGGAAACTTTTTTACCAAGTTTTAAGCCAGCTTTAATTGTCATTTCAATGAGATACAAAATAGCTGGGTGTACTGGGTTATAAAGATGTGAAACAGCATCGTCAGTGCGATCAATCGCCAGTGAGTATTGAATCAAATCGTTGGTGCCAATTGATAGAAAATCGAGTTCTTTTGCAAACGCTTCTGCGCATAATGCAGCCGCTGGAATTTCTATCATGCCACCGACCTGAACGTTTTCATTAAAAGCAATTTTCTGCACACGTAAACTTTGTTTAGCACGTTCAATGAGTAGTTTTGTTTGGCGCAGTTCAGTAATCGATGACAACATTGGAATTAAAATTTGGATGTTTCCAAATGAAGATGCACGTAATAAGGCGCGTAGCTGAGTGTGAAACATTTGGGGTTCGGCTAAGCATAAGCGAATGGCACGTAAACCTAATGCTGGGTTAGTGCAGCTGCGTTCTGTGTCAGCATTAACCTCTTTATCAGCCCCTAAGTCTAATGTACGAATCGTCACAGGCTTGCCATCCATTTTCTCGGCGACGGTACGATAAGCTTCAAATTGTTCTTCTTCATTAGGCGCTTCGCGTCTATTCATGAATAAGAATTCTGTTCTATATAGACCAATACCCGCTGCGCCTGAAGCTTTTACCTGAACGATATCTTCAGGGACTTCAATGTTGGCGTATAAATCAATGGCAGTCCCATCTAGGGTCACTGCTTTGTTTAGCTTAATGCGTTTGAGTTTTTGCTGTTCAAGTTCCCACTGTTCTTGTCTAAGTTTGTACTCAGCTAATGCGTCTTTATCAGGGTCAACGATGACAACGCCTTGGGTGCCATCCACAATGATTAATTCACCATCGCGGATTAAAGTTCTGGCGCGCTGTAGCGCAACAATAGAAGGAATATTTAAACTGCGCGCAAGAATCGCCGTATGTGAAGTTGCTCCGCCAACATCGGTAACAAAAGCCGCGAATTGGTGTTGTTTAAACTGAATGGCATCAGCAGGTGAGATGTCATGCGCAACTAGAATAATCGCTTTTTCTTGCTCTAGGAGTGGTACTTGGCTTGGGCGACCAAGTAAGACTTTGATGATTCGTTCAACAACTTGTACTACATCATGTTTACGTTCACGTAGATATTCATCTTCAATTTGGTCGAATTGTTCGACGATGAATTCCATTTGTTGTTTGATCGCCCATTCAGCATTGCAACGGTCGCTTTGAATAATTTTTTTTGGATCTTCAGCTAAAGTATGATCGTTCAGTATCATCAAATGCGTACTGATAAATGCTGAAAGTTCAGCAGGTGCTCGGCTTGGGAGTTGTGCACGTACCGTTTCTAAATCTTGATTGACGGTTTGAATTGCTTGATCAAATCGAGCAATTTCTTGATCAATCAGTTCTGAGGGCACTCGGTAGTGTACGACCTCCAGAAGTGCGTGCGAAACCAAGTGTGCATGGCCAATGGCAATGCCACTTGAAACACCTACACCATGAATCGCAAAACTCATTATTCGGGCTCACCAAATCGATTGTTAATTAAACCGAGCAATGCTTCCATTGCCTTTGCTTCATCTGCACCATTTGCTTCTAATGTAACAATGCTGCCCTTGCTTGCCGCTAGCATCATGACGCCCATGATGCTCTTTGCGTTTACGCGCCGGCCATTGCGCTCAATAAAGATTTCGCTAGAAAACTGACTTGCAGTCTGTGTAAGTTTTGTTGAAGCCCTAGCGTGCAAACCGAGTTTGTTGATGATTTCTATTTCTTGTTTCATCTAGACATTTCCTTGCACACTTCTTCTGTAAAATTAATCACTCCTTCTTGGCCACCACTCAGTGCTTTTTCAGCAAGTTTGGTAATGTCGCCATTTCGATAAGTGAGTGCTCGGACGAGCATGGGTAGATTAACCCCTGCAATACCTTCAACATGATTGGGTTTAAGTAATTTTCCAACGATGTTGCAAGGTGTTGCACCGTAGATGTCAGATAGTATTAATACGCCATCACCTTCATCTAATTCAGCAACCATCTTTTGCATGATTGGTAAAATAACTGTCGGATCATCTTTAGTTTCGATACCAAATTGCTGCAGTAATGGAGGTCTACTCCCCATGACGTGGGTCGCGCAATCAATCAGGCTTTCTCCGAGCTTGCCGTGAGCGACAATCATAATACCGATCATAATGACAATTCCAATTCTCTATGTCTGATTAATACTTGCTGATTTTGTTTTGAAAAGTGTTTACCTAATTCTTCAACAATATGTACTGAACGATGTTGACCGCCTGTACAGCCAACTGCGATTGTTAAGTAACTTCGGTTTTCCAATATAAAGCTAGGAAGCCAGCGCGTGACAAAGTTTTGAATATCTTGATACATATCATGAACAAGCGGCTCTTTTTCTAGAAAAGCTTTTACTGGCGCATCTCTTCCTGTCATGGGGCGCAGAACTGGATCGTAGTGTGGGTTAGGCAAGCAACGTACATCAAATACGAAATCTGCATCAAGAGGAATGCCATGTTTAAAACCAAAAGAAGCAAACAATAAAGTGATGCTACTGTTTTCATGCGCTACAAAATCTTTAACCCAGCCACGTAAAGTGTTAGCACTTAAATCGCTGGTATCGATATGGTGACCAAGTTCAGCTAGCGGTGCTAGTAAAGTACGTTCTTGTTTAATGCTTTCAGCGAGTGTCATTTCGCCGCTACTTAGTGGGTGGCGGCGGCGTGTTTCACTAAAACGCTTTACCAAACTCTCAGTCGTCGATTCTAAAAATAAAACTTGAACGCTAATGCCCTGAGCTTTTAGTTTTTGGATATTTTCAGGTAAGGCTTCAAGTGCTGCACTTCGTGTGTCTGTGCTAATGGCAACCAGCTTTTGTATGCCTTTTAGATTGTCAACAATCTGCGGTAAGAGTGTGGCTGGTAAATTATCAACACAATAATAGCCTGTGTCCTCAAGTGCTTTGAGGACCACGCTTTTTCCAGAGCCTGATAGCCCAGTCACGATGATCAGTTGCATATTATTTTTTGCTCGTTGCTTTTAAATTGTTTTTAATTTCTCGTTGCTGGCGTTCCATAAATTGTTTAGTGCCGTTAACGCCGCGTAATAACAACATGTGGTTGCGGACTGCAACTTCCATGAGTACTGCAATATTACGACCTGCTGCAACAGGAATGACGACCTTGGGGATACGCACACCTAAGACCATCTCATGTTGTGATTTAATATTCAGTCTATCTAATAGTTGTGGCTCCATTAAATCAGCCATTTCTAACTGAATAATTAGATCGAGTGGTTTGGTTGGTTTGACAGAGCTATCACCGAACAGTGCGCGAATATTTAAAATGCCTAAACCGCGTACTTCTAAAAAGTCTTGAAGCAAGGCTGGACATCGACCTTCTACGCGTTCAGGAGATACGCGATAAAAATCGACAATGTCGTCAGCAACTAAACGGTGCCCACGTGAGATTAGCTCAAGCGCTAATTCGCTTTTACCAATTGCAGGACTTCCTTTAATCAGCACACCGAATCCTTGAACTTCGATGAATACGCCATGCGCACTTGTTGATTCAGCAACGGCTTGTGCCAAGTAATGACTTAAAATATCCATTAAGCTAGGACTGCGTAATGGAGATGTAAATAGTGGTGTTTGGTAAGCGTCAGCGGCTTCTATTAATTCGGTAGGGGCTTTTTCACCATTGGCGACAATAATGCCAGCCAAATCTGTTGAAAACAGGTTCTTAATCGCGACTTGTAACTCAATGCTATTTAATCCACGTAAGTAATCCATTTCCGCACAACCTAAAACCTGTACGCGGTTGGGATGTACGAAATTAAGATGGCCGATTAGCGCTAGCGAAGGCTTGGATACAGTCTCGCTAGTGAGTGAATTATCCCCACCAGACTTTCCCGCTACCCAGGTTAGTTTGAGTTTTTTGCGAGTATCTTGGTAAAGCTGATTTACGCTAATTTCGGCCATCTTTTTTAACCTGCTTAATTAAATGAAATTACTCAGTTGCTTGATGTTTTACCGCGCCATTTGCTTTGTGATGGTCGGTATGTTTTTCTTTGTACTTCAACACTTGGCGGTCTAATTTGTCAGCTAATAAGTCGATTGCGCTATACATATTTTCATCGCTTGATTCAGCATGTAAGTCATTGCCTGGCACGTGAATCGTCGCTTCTACTTTCTGAACCAATTTTTCCACCGTTAAAGTAACTTTCACATCAATCATGTGATCGAAATGATTGCTGACCTTAGATAATTTACTCTCGATATACTCGCGTAATGAAGGAGTGATTTCTAAATGGTGCCCAGTTAAATGTAAGTTCATGATTAACTCCTCTTGGTGGTTATGCAAATCTTATAAAGACTTGCGGTGGTTGGCCGCGGGTATGTTGAGAGACTCGCGGTATTTAGCTATCGTTCTTCTTGCGACAACGATACCTTGTTTACTTAGGACTTCTGTTATTTGATTGTCCGAAAGAGGCTTTTTAGGGTTTTCTTCCGCAACCATTTGTTTAATCAGTGCGCGAATCGCAGTGGCTGAGCAAGCGCCGCCAGCCTCAGTTGCTACGTGGCTACCAAAGAAATATTTAAGCTCATAAACCCCACGCGGTGTGAGCATATACTTTCTTGTAGTCACCCTAGAAATCGTAGATTCATGCAATCCAAGTTCATCAGCAATCTCTCTTAAAACGAGAGGGCGCATCGCAATATCACCATGTTCAAAGAAGTTTATTTGCTGATCAACAATTGCTTGAGCAACTCTTAAAATGGTTGAAAAACGTTGTTGGATATTCTTAATCATCCATTTTGCTTCTTGTAACTGACTGCTCAGATATTGACTTGAGCTATTGCGGTTACGCTTTAAGATATTGGCATACATTTCATTGATACGTAATTTCGGCACTACCTCATCATTCAGGCTAGCTAACCATACACCACGTACTTTTTTAACCACGATTTCATGTTGAATATAGTGCCCTGAGGCAATTTTGCTAAAGTTTGCACCTGGTCTTGGGTTAAGTGTTTTAAGTATATGTTGCACAGACTTTAATGTCTCGTCATTGCAATGTAATACTTTTTTTAATTTTGCATAATCTCTTGCTGCAAGTGCAGGCAAATGATGCTCGGCAACATTAATCGCAATATTTCTATTTGGAGTATCTTCTGGAAGCATGTGCAGTTGCAGAGCTAAACACTCAGATAAGTTTCGAGCGCCAACACCAATCGGATCTAAATGTTGGATATGTTTAAGTGCTGTTTGTAGCTCAAGTAAATCAATTTCGAGCTCTGAGGGTAACAATTCACATAGCTCTTCTAAAGATTGCTCTAAATAACCGTCTTCATTGATCGCATCAACTAGATACTGTGAGAGTGTTTGATCTCGCTCTGAAAGCTGCATCAAATGAAGCTGGCTGATTAAATGCTCTCGAAGAGTTGGTGCTTCAGCCTCTTGAAAAGTGTAGTCGCCATCGTCATCGTTATGGTTATTTTCTTCCCATCGTTGATGACTGCTTACACCAAAATACTCGTCTCCCGTAAAGTCTTGTGGATAATCTTGCGAGGATGGTTCTGCAGTTTCCTTTGACGTACTTATTTCTTGCGTTTGATGGTTTGCGCTAAAAAACTCAGTATTTTCTGATCCATCATCATTTCTATCTGTCCGCTCAAGTAACGGATTCTCTTGCAATATAGCCTCTAACTCTTGATTAAGCTCTTGCGAGGATAGCTGCAATAAGCGTATCGATTGTTGCAGTTGCGGCGTTAGCGCTAGATTTTGTGAAAACTTAAGTTGTAAGCTTTGTTTCATAGCACAATCGAGAACATGGGTTTCATTAAAGTCGGAAATCCTGGCCTAGGTAAACTTCTCTTACACTTGAGTTATTAATGATTTCTGTCGGGGTTCCTGATGCAAACACCCTGCCCTCATTCACAATATAAGCACGATCACAAATCCCTAAAGTTTCTCTTACATTATGGTCTGTAATGAGCACTCCGATATTACGTTCTTTGAGTAGGCGAATGATTTTTTGAATATCAATAACAGCAATTGGATCAATCCCTGCGAATGGTTCATCTAGTAAGATGAAACTTGGATCATTTGCTAGGCATCGTGCGATTTCAACTCGACGTCTTTCTCCACCAGATAAGCTTAGCGCTAAACTATTTCTAATGTGTGTGATGTGTAAGTCGTTTAATAGGATTTCAAGTTTCTGCTCTCTTGCCTCATCACTTAATTCTTTGAGTTCTAATATCGCTAAAATGTTTTCAGCAACGGTCATTTTTCTGAAGATAGAGGGTTCTTGGGGTAAGTAAGAAAGTCCCATTTTCGAACGCTGATGTATAGGTAGGCGGCTAATATCTTTTTGATTAAGAATAATGTGCCCAGCGTCAGATGGTACTAAGCCCACAATCATATAAAAACTAGTTGTTTTACCTGCACCATTTGGGCCTAATAAGCCAACGACTTCACCGCTATCAATTTTTAATGAAATATCTTGAACGACGGTGCGTGCTTTATATTGTTTACGTAAATTTTGTACAATCAGTTCGCTCATTTTTCGCAGTATTCTTAATTATTTTGTGTTAGCGGGATTGTCGGTCGTAACAGATTTGTTTTTTGGTTGAATAATCGCTTTTACACGACCTGTAGGAGTTGCGCTGGTGGCTGATTTAGGGCCACCACCAATCACTTCTGAGTATTCGGCATTTGCGTCATACATAATGTAATCCCCATGTACGATATCCTCTGCCCGTTTTACCCAAGCTTTGGTGTAAAGTTGGATTTTATCCATGCGACCATCATACTCAATCCGCTCTGCACTTCCTTCCATATATTCATTCTTACCCTCACGTTTTTGCTTAAAGGTAGTGGGGTTGCCATAAGAAGTACCATGTTGAAACCCGCCAGCGTCCTCCCTGACTACCAACTTGTCGGCGTGAATGACAAGCGTCCCTTGAGTTAAGATTACATTTCCAGTGTAAATACTGGTCTTTTTTGCATCATTCATTGTTACCGTATCAGCCTCAAGTTCTATGGGCTGGTCTTTATCTGCTTTTTCAGCATGAGCAATCAATGAAAATGTACTTAATAGCAATGTGAATAAGTAAAGCTGAAATTTACGCATAATTTCTCCGAGTTAACGCTTCTTTTTCTTTATGTCAGCTTTTGTTTTGCTGGGTTTATTTTTATTTTGTAATGCATTTTCTTTTTCATTCCCTTTTTTATTGGGCGCTTCAGTCCTTATTGATGCAGGTTTTTCGTAATGTACTTTAACGCCCTTGAGTAAGGTAAATGTTTCTTGGCCTTTATCATAAATCATCCCTGTGCCACGAATAACTGTTTTTGATCCCTGTGTAATGACTACCGCACTATCTGTTTTTGCAATTTCTTGTTTAGCAAATATTCTCAAATAATCGGTTGTAAGTCTTACCTCAGGTCGATCTGCTCTTGCTTGCTTGTAAACGACTACTTTGTTACTAAATTCTACTTGTTCACCATTGCTGGAGATTTGACCTTTTTGCCCCTCAATTTGAGTGGAAGGTTTGTTCTCAGTGAACTGTGTAAATCTAGGCCTCGTTAAAAATGTGCTGTCATCGTCAGGATAGTGGTGCATTGACGTTGCCGCTAACATGGTTTTTATGTTGCCATTCACATCTGTTTTTGTCGTGACGAAGTTTTCTAAGTAATAATCAGGGTCATGTCGTAAATTCGCCTTACTTTTATGCAAAGGCGCTTTGACTGTAGATTCAATCCAAAAGGAAATTAAAGCTAACAGCGTTAATACGATTAGTGGAAATAAAACTGTATTACGACCATACATTTTTTATTTATCGTTTCTTTTTTGGATGGCTACTTATTTTAAAAACTGAGCCATTTGGCCATCAAAAGTGCCTTGAGCTTTCATGATTAATTCACATAGCTCCCGAACTGCACCATGGCCAGCTTCTCTACTTGTCACGTAATGCGCATAATCTTTTACTAGAGGCATTGCATGGGGCACCGTGACTGCTAGACCTGAACGACGCATCGGTGGAATGTCAATGACATCGTCACCCATGAATACGCACTCTTCTGGAAGTACGTTCAAATCTTTAATAATGTCGTTAAAAGCGTCTAACTTGTCTTCAACGCCTTGGTAAACGTGCTCTATTTTGATGTTTTCTGCACGCTTGGTTACAACTTTTGATGTTCTGCCTGTCACAATTGCCATTTTTAGCCCAGTATTTCTTAGAAGCTTTAGGCCTAAACCATCCTGAGAATGGAAGTTTTTATATTCTAAGCCATCATCACCAAGCATCAGGCCACCATTGGTCATCACACCATCAACATCAAAAATCACCACTTTAATTTTTTTTGCACGTTCTTCAATTGATAATTCTGTTGAGTTCAAATCAAACCACCTTTGCGATAAGTAAATCGTGCATATTGAGCGCACCAACCAATTCACCCTGCTGATTAACAACCAGTAGAGCATTAATTTTTCTTTCTTCCATCATTTCCACAGCTTTAACAGCAAGTTCATTTGCCAAAATGTATTGCGGATTGTGATGCATGACGTCGCGAATATTACTGTTGTCGATATTGACGCTATTTTCAAAAGCGCGCCTTAAGTCACCATCTGTAAAAATACCAACGGCTTTTTTACCATCCACGACTGCGGTCATTCCTAAACCTTTGCGAGACATTTCTAGCAGTGCATCTTTAAGGCTGGCATTAAGGGCAACTTTAGGTATGTTTGTGCCTTGCCGCATAATGTCTTGCACGCTAACAAGTAACTTGCGGCCAATACTTCCGCCTGGGTGCGATCTAGCAAAGTCCTCTGCAGAGAATCCGCGCTGATTGAGTACAGCTAAAGCTAATGCATCACCTAAAGCTAATGACGCTGTTGTGCTTGCGGTTGGTGCTAAACCTAGTGGGCATGCTTCTTCGGCAACCGCAGCATCTAAATGGATATCTGCTTGTTGTGCTAGTGTGGAATTTGGATTGCCTGTAATGCTAATCAGTTTTGCACCCATACGTTTTAGTACAGGCAGTATGGTGAGAATTTCATCACTCTCACCAGAGTTTGAAAGGGTAATGAGGACATCATCTTTTGTAATCATTCCAACATCGCCGTGGCTGGCTTCTGCTGGGTGCATAAAGAAAGCTGGTGTGCCAGTGCTTGCAAGCGTTGCTGCAATTTTGTTAGCAATATGACCAGATTTACCAATGCCACTCACCACAACACGTCCTTGGCATTGTAAAATGAGGGTGACAGCATTGGTAAAATTCTCATCAAGTCTGTGAGCAAGGGCCTCTACCGCAGCTGCCTCAATTAAAAGCACCTCTTTTGCAAGTGCAATTGGCGTTTTAATGGCGTTAGTTTTTTGTAATGATGATTTTTCCATACATGCCAAGTATAAAAGGGAATGTCTCACGAATAAAGGATAGAAGTGCAATTAAAGCCTACTTTTCATCAAGTCGGCATAAATATTGCATGATTTAATTCAAAATGCACGATACCCTTCCAGTCATACTCGCTCTATTAACAAGCGCTGTGCTCGCCGTAGCCTTGTTTAGGGTGCTGCGCTTGCCTGCAATGCTGGCTTATTTTTTAGTGGGCCTGCTGATTGGACCAAATAGTTTTGGGCTGATTGATGATACCGAGTCAACTAGCCAGTTGGCCGAATTTGGTGTTGTTTTCTTAATGTTTAGTATTGGTTTGGAATTCAGTTTGGCCCAACTCTACGCTATGCGGCGCATCGTGCTTGGTTTGGGCGGACTACAAGTCCTGATTACCATGAGCGTGGTTATGATGGTTTGTGTCAGTCTTGGGCTAAGTTGGGAAACCGCACTTGTCGTTGGTGGTGCGATTACGATGTCCTCGACGGCAATCGTCTCCAAAATGTTGGTTGAACGCTTAGATTTAAATTCTCGACATGGCCGTTTAGCTATCGGTGTCTTGTTATTTCAAGATATTGCCGTGGTGCCCTTGCTTGTTTTAATCCCTACCATAGCAACGCCTGCTGAGTCATTTACCTATTTGATAGGAATCGCTCTTGTTAAAGCAGCTGTTTTATTGGGCATATTGTTCGTATTTGGTAAAAACATTATGAATCGCTGGTTCGGCATCGTCGCTAGACAAAGATCGCGTGAGCTATTCGTCATGAACGTCTTGATGGTGACATTGTTGTTAGCCTTTATTACCAAAATGGCTGGCTTGTCGTATGCGTTAGGTGCATTTATTGCGGGTATGTTGATTTCTGAAACAAGGTTCCGTTATCAAGTTGAATCAGATATTGCTTCTTTCCGCGATATTCTGATGGGCCTTTTCTTCATTACAATTGGAATGCTACTAGATGTGCGCGAGTTAATTGCACACTTGCCAATTGTGACTTTAGTTGTGATTGGAATGATTGTATTTAAATCGCTTGTGATTGCGGTGCTTGCTAGAGCTTTTAAATATGAGCCTGGTGTTGCCGTTAGGGCGGGTGTAACTTTAGCGCAAGCTGGTGAATTTTCTTTTGTATTGCTTTCTCTTGGTACCGAGCATCACATTATTAGTGGCTCAGTATTGCAAATCATCCTTGGGGCTTCACTCATTACGATGGTGATTGCACCTTTTATTATTCAGCATAATCTAAAAATAGCAGAGTTCTTTGCTCGAAGTTATACCCGCAATCGTAAACATCAGATTGAAGATATTGCACATGCTGGTGATCAGTTAAAAGACCATGTGATTATTTGTGGCTTTGGTCGAAGTGGTCAGTACTTAAGTCGTTTCTTAAAAGAAGAAAAAATCCCTTTCATTGCGCTTGATATTGATCCTGCCCGTGTACAAGAAGCGGCAAGCGCAGGAGAGCAAGTGATGTATGGTGATGCGGGTAAACGTATCGTTTTAAATGCGGCTGGTGGTGCTCGGGCTAAAGCCCTCATTATTAGTTACGATGATCCTCCTTCAGCAATTAAGATTCTGCACTTAGTGAATGATTACTTTCCAGGATTGCCAGTCGTGGTAAGGACTGTTGATGATAGCAATATGGAAAGATTCCGTGATGCAGGTGCCTCTGAGGTTGTGCCTGAAGTATTGGAAGGTAGTTTAATGCTAGCTTCTCATGCACTTGTTTTACTGGGCGTGCCATTGAATCGTGTTGTTAAGCGTATTCGTGTGTTTCGTGAAGAGCGCTACAAAATGTTTAAAGGTTTCTTTCATGGTATTTCAGATGGTGATGAGGCTGTTGAGCGTGCAATGCCAAGACTGCATTCCGTTCCTGTTAATGCCCTAGCGCATTGCATAGGGACTGCCATTAAGGATATTTATTTTGGAGAGTGTAAGGCTGAAATTACGGCTGTTCGAAGAAATGCTCATCCAGTTGAAGTCAGCCCAGATTTTGTTTTTGAAGAGGGCGATGTTGTGGTGCTTTTGGCTAAGCCACATGACCTAGTCTTGGCCGAGAAGATTTTACTCACAGGCAAGGGAGTATGAGTAAACACGTCGTCATCGTAGGCGGCGGCATTGTTGGATGCATGACTGCAATGGAGTTGGTGGGTCGTGGCCATCGTGTAACCATTGTTGAACGCAATCAAATTGCCAGTCAAACTTCAGGTGAGTCATCTTGGGCGGGTGGTGGCATCGTCTTTCCATTATTGCCTTGGATGTATTCTGAGCCCGTTAATGCCCTGACACAGTTTGGCGCGAAAAAATATCGTGAAATTTGTGAAAGGCTTTCACATGAAACAAATCTACCCACAGGTTTCCATCAATCAGGTTTTTTAATTCTCCCTAATTTTGATTCTCAACTTGCTTTGAGTTGGTGTGAGCAATATCAAGTCGAAGTTGAGTCGGTTAAGGCAAGTCAATTTGATGGCATTTCAAGTCAAGATGAAAATGCTTTGTGGCTTCCTAAAGTTTGTCAGATAAGACCGCCTTATTTGATGCAAGCACTAAGACGCTGGTTAGAGCAAAATCATGTGACTTTGTTAGAACATACAGAGTTGAGTCCTTTACAAGCATCAACTGAGTTAAAGGATTGGAAAACCTTAGATGGTAGAACAATTAGTGCAGATCAATTTGTTGTTACTTCTGGCGCTTGGAGTTTCCAACTATTAAAAGACGTTGCTAGTCATCTCAGTATTAAGCCGATGCGAGGGCAAATTCTGTTGTATCAGCCAAACATAAATTTAAATCAAATTG
>JBEDFH010000004.1:0-12150 GCA_041175265.1 Pseudomonadota bacterium
AGCTTGGGTCTATAAAAAAGAAGGCAAAGAAAACTTCATACGTCTTCCGATTAGCACTGAACAACCAAGCAAAGATGGTTGGTTCATTAAACCTTCAATTATTCAAACCAATGATGAAATTGTTACTAGCGGCGCTCAATTACTGCTTAGCGAAGAATTCAAATATCAGATTAAAAACGAAAACGAGGATTAGTCTATTATGATGTCTGCACTCGTTCGTTTTTCAATCCGTTTTAGTGGGGTCATTATTGGACTTGCCAGTCTAATTGTGATTTACGGCATATACAGCTTAACTCGAAGCAATCTAGATGTTTTCCCCGAGTTTTCACCAACACAACTTATCATTCAAACAGAGGCACCAGGGCTTTCTACGGATCTTGTTGAAAGACTGGTAAGCCAACCGATAGAAAATACTATTTCGGGTACTGTCGGCATTGAGCTCATGCGCTCACAATCAATTCCAGGCTTGTCAGTAGTCACTGTTATTTTCAAAGAAGGGACTGATGTTTACCGCAACCGTCAAGTCGTTGCTGAACGTCTAGCCATCTTAAATGGCAGACTTCCCAATGGCATTACACCCAACATTACACCACTTACCTCTGCTGCAAGTACCGTCATGGGTATAGGCCTAAGCTCCGATAAGCGTTCATTAATGGAACTTCGGTCAATCGTTGACTGGACACTTAGGCCACACCTGATGGCTGTTCCAGGAGTGGCGGACGTCAATGTTTTTGGTGGCGAAGTCAAAGAATTACAAATTCAGATTAATCCTGAAAAGCTAACTTTATACAATCTTTCGATTCAAGATGTTGTAACTGCTGCAAAGAAATCTACTGGCGTCAGAGGTGCAGGCTTCATCGAAAATAAAAATCAAAGAATTATTATTAATACTGAAGGACAATCGGTCACACCAAGCCAACTCGGTCAGGCTGTGCTAATCCACAAAAATGGTCAAACCATAAGATTAAGTGATGTAAGTGAAATTGCAGAGGGACCTAAACCTTCCATCAGCGCTTCTGCAATCAATGGTAAAACTGGCATTTACTTATCTGTTCAAGGCCAACTCGGTGCTAACACCCATGGCGTTACCCAAGCTTTAGAAAAAGCTATTAAACAAATTAAGCCTTCACTAGAGGCTGATCATGTGACTCTACACGAAGGTTTGTTTCGCCCTGCTAACTTCATAGAAACTGCAATCAAAGGCGTCAGGACTGACATTCTAATTGGTTCCGTACTAGTCATTACGGTACTGTTTTTATTCCTGTTCAATGCAAGAACAGCTTTTATTTCTGCCACAGCCATCCCACTATCGCTACTGACCGCGATTGTTGTTTTAAGCTACTTTAAAATTGGTCTCAATATTATGGTCTTAGGTGGATTAGCAATCGCTTTAGGCGAGGTTGTTGATGACGCGATTATCGATACGGAAAATATTTTTAGACGTTTACGAGAAAATCGTTTAATAAGTAGCCCACGCCCAATCTACCAAGTCGTATTTGACGCATCAATGGAAGTACGTAGCTCTGTCGTTTATGCAACGATTATTGTGGCGATGGTGTTCATGCCTTTACTGACACTTAGTGGGGTTGCTGGCAAACTATTTGCGCCACTTGGTTACGCTTATATTTCAGCGATTCTCGCTTCTCTAGCAGTCGCACTAACATTAACACCGGCACTATGTTATTTGCTTTTAGGAAAAGCAAAATTAGAGACGGAGGACTCACCTATTATTCGCCGCATTAAAGGGTCTTACACCAAGCTTTTACTGCGAATAGAAAAACACTACAAAATGACAATTGCTGTTGCTGTTGCATTCATCGCGCTGGGCTTAGGTACTTTACCGCTCTTTGAAAGCCAATTCATTCCGAATCTACACGAAGGTCACTTTATTATGCACATGACCTTAGTCCCAGGAAGTTCAGAAAAAGAATCGCTACGAATCGGTAAAAAAGTCGCTGAATCCTTAAGTCAGATTAAAGGTGTTCGAAGTATTGCTCAATGGGTTGGCCGTGCGCCCAATGGTGCTGACACATTTGGTACACACTATAGTGAATTTGAAATTGAAATTGGGACGCTATCAGGAAAAGAACAAAATCGTATTCTTAAAGAAATACGACAAAGACTTTCTGGTAAAGATGATGACCATGACGATAAAGATGCTGACGGTCCTACACCACCTGGTTTCGTAGGCGTCAACTTTGCCATCAACACATTCCTAACCGAACGCATTGAGGAAACGATTTCCGGATATGCTGCGTCACATGTCATCAATATTTACGGAAAAGATCTAGATGCATTAGATCATGACGCACAGGCTATTGCTGCCGTAGTTTCAAGTATTCCAGGTGCTGCAGATGTGTTAGTTCAATCACCTCCAGGCACCCCTCAATTATCGATTAGATTACGTCCTGAAAAACTGGCTCAATGGGGGATGCAACCAACCGATGTCCTAGACACCATTCGTGCAGCTTATGAAAGCATGCCTGTTGCTCAAGTTTATCAAGACAATCGTGTCGTCAGTGTAAGCGTTTTACTTGGCGAAAACTGGCGTAACAACATTAATGAAATTAACAAACTACCGATTATTAATAACGAAGGTCGCCTGATTCATTTGAGCGACATCGCTGATGTGAGTCAAGAAAACGGCAGATCTAAAATATTACATATGGGTGCAAAACGTATTCAAACCGTCACAGCGAACGTTCAAGATCGAGACATTCAAGGTTTTACAGACGAGCTAAAATCTAAAATAGACAAAGAAGTAACCCTTTCTCCAGGCAATTACCTTGCCTTTACTGGGGAAGCTGAAGAGCAAGCAAAATCGAGAGAAGATTTAATTGTGCACTCAGCTTTAGCAACTGTAGGGATTTTCTTAATGCTCTATATTGCATTTGGTAGATTACGGAATTTACTTCTAACCTTTGCAAACCTTCCATTCGCCCTTATTGGCGGTGTATTTGCGGTAATGTTTACTGGGGGGTGGATATCTCTTGGCTCTCTAGTTGGCTTCGTGACCTTATTTGGAATTACCCTACGCAACTCAATCATGTTGGTTTCTCACTTCCAGCATTTAGTTGACCATGAAGGTATGGTATGGAATTTAGAAACCTGTATACGTGGTGCATCAGAACGACTTCCATCTATTTTAATGACGGCGCTAGTGACGGCACTTGGCTTGCTCCCTCTAGCCATTGGCAGCGGCGAGCCTGGGCGTGAGATTGAAGGTCCGATGGCTTCTATTATTGTAGGTGGTTTAGTAACTTCCACCATCTTAAATCTACTGATCTTACCGACCATCATGTTGCATTTCGGTCGTTTTGAAAAACATCAGCAAACATAAAAAGCAATAGAAAGACCAACAGAATGTTCTGCCGTGAATGTGGATACGAATTAAACGATAAAGCTGTCATATGCCCCAACTGCGGTGTACCACCCAACGGAAAGCACGTTTACAGAGATCATATTCCAGATGGTGTTCGTGGCTGGAGCTGGGGAGCCTTTCTCCTCAACTGGATTTGGGCAATTGGTAATAATGTTTGGTGGGGCCTCTTAGCACTCATACCCTACCTAGGCCTCATCGTTGCGATTTGGCTGGGCATCCAAGGCAGAGAACTCGCATGGAAAGCAGGTAAATGGGAAAGTGTTGAGCACTTTCAACGCGTTCAAAAACAGTGGTCAAAATGGGCTGTGATTATCACCTTAAGCATCGTAACCATCTGCGCTGTCATCATGTACTTGGTTTTTTATTACTACACAAACACTGGCATTTTCAACGTCTAATTAATTTAAACCATCAACTTATTCCAAAGCGACTTTACGGCTTCAACATGGTCTTGAACTAAACTCGACGCCACTTGTGCTTTACTGTGCCCTTGTAAGCGAGAGGCATGCTGTAATTTACGGAATGCTAAATAAGCTGATGCCACACGATTAGCTTCTTCTTTTTCAATAATACCTAATTCAGCCAATCGTCTTAGCAATGCAATATTACCTATATTTTCCGTCAATTCAGGATGCTGATGTGCATGCGCTAACACTAAAAACTGAACCATGAACTCAACATCAATAATGCCCCCTTCACTCTGCTTAAGGTCAAAAACGCCTGCCGCAGCTACATGATTTGCACGCATTCTCTGCCGCATATCAACAACAGACGCTTTCAGAGCCTTAACATCTCTTGATTGCGTTATCACATCATAACGAATCTGCTCAAATGCTCGACCGATAGATTCATCACCCGCACTAAAATTTGCTCGTGTAATGGCCTGATGTTCCCATATCCAAGCTTTATGCTGCTGATATTCGCTAAATGCCTCTACAGAGCTCACTAACAAACCACTCGCACCATCTGGCCGCAACTGTAAATCTGTCTCATACAGCATCCCTGCTGCAGTCAGACTATTAAGCCAATTATTAATGCGTTGTCCAAAGCGCGCATAAATTTCAGCTGCGTTTTCATCAGGGTCGTCATATAAGAAAATAATATCCAGGTCTGAGGCATAGCCTAATTCCTTACCGCCTAATTTGCCATATCCAATTACAGCAAATTTTGGCGTATCTCTATGCTTTCCACGTAAAGTTGGCCAGATGGTTTCTATCGTCACTTCTAGAATGAGATTAGCAAGCGCACTCAAATAATCCGATAGTGTTTGCAAAGGCAGTTCACCAGCCACATCTTTAGCCGCAAATCTAAAAACAGCGGCATGCTTAAAATGCCGCATCACATCCATTTGCCTTTCAACGTCACCATCAACCTCAGCAAGGCGCCTCTTGAGTTCCTCTCGCATTAAATTGAAGTCAGGTACTGCATATAAATGCTGTGTATCTAATAATTCATCCAACAACACAGGATGCTGAGTTAAATACTGCGCCAACCAAGGGCTTGCGCTTGTTAACTTAATAACCAAATTAAGTGCTGCTGGATACTCGGCTAATAAAGCCAAATAACTAGCACGACGGCAAATACTCTCCAACAAATCAGAGGCTCGCATGAGTGCCATATCTGGATCGGCCTCTTTTGCTGATAAAGCAATTACTAAAGGCATTAAGGTATCAAATCGCTGACGACTCAATTCAGGCAGCTGCTTATATCTAGAGCTTTGATGCAGGCTATGTAAGCGCCTAAGGGTTTCAACAGACTCGAGATAACCCAAGCTGGATATGCGTTCTATCGCCTCTTCATCATTAATCGTACCTTGCCACACCTCTGCGACTTGCGTATCTTCAGCTTGCCCATCCTTAGGATCGCTAAACACCTCAGTAAAGTGCTTATCAACAATCGCTCGATGTACATCTATCTGACTACGTAACTCTGGCCAATCACTACAATTCATCGCCAAGGCAATGCGCCTTTGCCCCTCTTCCGTCGTTGGTAATGTTTGTGTTTGCTGATCTTCTTGATATTGCAGCCTATGTTCCAAATCCCTTAAAAATACATAAGCCTGATTCAAAGCATGTACGGTCTCTGCTGGTAATAGATTTTTCTCTTTAAGTAACGCTAATACACTCAAGGTTGGACGAATTTGAAGGCTAACATCTTGGCCACCACGAATTAACTGAAAGACTTGTGCAATAAACTCAATCTCACGGATACCTCCACGACCAAGCTTGATGTTGTCATGCATATCACGCTTATTAACATCACGCTGGATTTGAACTTTTAAATCGCGCATCGATGCGAAAGCACCATAATCAAGGTATTTACGAAAAACAAAGGGGCGTAGCAAATCACTAACCTGCTGCGCAGGGCCTGCAATCACACGGCCTTTAATCCATGCGTAGCGCTCCCACTCCCGGCCTTGGTTTTGATAATATTCTTCCAACATCGCCAAACTGCAAGCCAGTGGCCCTTCAGACCCATAAGGACGTAAGCGCATATCAACACGAAATACAAATCCATCTTCAGTAATTTCATCAATCGCTGCAATCAGCTTTTTAGCTACACGGGTAAAGAATTCATGATTACTTAATGTAGGCTTTCCTAACAATGCGCCGTTAGTTTCACCGTCCTCTTCAAAAGCAAAGATCAAATCAATATCAGATGAAACGTTTAATTCAAAACCACCCAATTTACCCATACCAATGACAATCAACGATTGGGACTGACCACTCTCACCTATTGGCTCCCCATATTGCTGAGCCAATAAGGGATGAATAAATCCCAAAGCAACATTAATAGTCACTTCAGCCAAATCACTCATTGACTGCATCACTTCCTGCAAACCTGCTTTGCCATTCAGATCACGAGTGATGACCCGCAACATCACTCGCTGCCTGAGTTTACGTAATGCTCGCTTTAAACCAACTTCATCGTTAATCTTATGTGTAGATAAATAAGCATGCATCTCTTGTGCTGAGAATGCTTGATCTATGTTGAACTTTAATTCATTGAACAGACCCTCATCGCTCATCAACAAACGCTTAACAAAAGGACTGCAAGCGCAGGCATGCTGGATAAATTCAGGATGGTTTTCTTGAGTATTCATGCAATAAATTTCATTCAATGGACAACTAAATTAGCTCATTCAATATTAAACCTTGTTACTAGCTAAACGCTATCCCAAAACACAACATATTCACATCTTCTAGAACATACGCATTTCAAGTCAAGCAAACGCATTTCGGGTAAAATATCGTTTTATTAATATCGCAAACGTCTCATGTCATCCCTACCAGAAGAAATCACCCGCCGTCGCACCTTCGCCATTATTTCCCACCCTGATGCCGGTAAAACGACGCTCACAGAAAAACTTTTATGGTTTGGTGGTGCAATTCAAGTGGCAGGCGAAGTGCGGGGTCGTAAAGCGGCACGTCATGCCACATCTGACTGGATGGAACTAGAAAAACAACGTGGCATTTCCGTTACATCATCTGTCATGCAGTTCCCTTACCGTGAACACATGATTAATTTGCTCGACACGCCAGGCCACGATGATTTCTCTGAAGATACTTACCGCACTTTAACCGCTGTTGATTCGGCAGTGATGGTCATCGACTCTGTTAACGGTGTTGAAGCACAAACCATCAAGTTGCTGAATGTCTGCCGGATGCGTGATACACCTATTATTACGTTCATCAACAAACTAGACCGAGAAAGCCGTCCGCCTATTGAGCTGCTAGATGAAATTGAATCAACGCTAGGTATGGAATGCGCACCGATGACCTGGCCTATTGGCATGGGGAAAGGCTTTAGAGGCGTTTATCACTTATACAACGATGTCGTTTCATTCTTTGATCCACGTGCCGAAAAAGGAACCTCGGAAGTGATTGAAGGATTGAATAATCCGCGTCTGGATGAACTACTTGGTTCGCAAGCGGAAGAACTTCGTATTGATATCGAATTAGTTCGTGGTGCCTCTAACACGTTCAACAAAGAACGCTATTTAAGCGGAAAACAAACGCCTGTATTCTTTGGCTCAGCCATTAACAACTTTGGTGTGCAATCATTACTAGATGCTGTCGTAGACCTCTCGCCTGCTCCACTTGCACGTAAAACAGCGTCTCGTGAAGTTGCACCGGATGAACCGAAGTTTTCTGGTTTTGTGTTTAAAATTCAAGCCAATATGGACCCAAAACACCGAGACCGTATTGCGTTTTTACGTGTATGTTCAGGCCGCTTTGAACGTGGTATGAAAATCAAACAAGTGGCGACAGGCAAACAGCTTGCAGTGAACAATGCCATTACCTTTATGGCACAAGACCGCACTACGATGGATGAAGCTTATTCTGGCGATATTATTGGCATTCCAAATCACGGTACTATCAAACTGGGCGACACTTTTACTGAGAATGAGAACCTAAAATTCATCGGCATCCCTTCATTCGCTCCTGAGTTTTTCCGCCGCGCCAGAATTAAAAACCCGATGAAGATGAAGCAGTTACAAATCGGGCTCAAGCAACTATCTGAAGAAGGTGCAGCCCAATTATTCCGCCCACTACTTTCTAACGACTTAATTTTAGGTGCAGTTGGTATCTTACAGTTTGACGTAGTGGCACATCGTCTAGAGCACGAGTACGGCGTCGACATGATATTTGAGCCTTATGACTGCCACACGGCACGTTGGCTAAAAGGCAGTGACGCTGATCTGAAAGCCATTGCTGACAAATACGGATTCAACGTAGGGCTAGATAGCGCAGATGATTATGTTTATCTCGCACCCAATCGCGTGAACTTGCAAATGGCGCAAGAACGTTATCCAGAGATTCAATTTTTAGAAACGCGTGAGATTGCCTAAGCCCGTCATCAAAATTGATTGTCCCTGCGGTAGCGGTTCGCATTATCAAGATTGCTGCGAGCCTTATCACCTAAGCTTAAGCGCCCCCAATGCTGAAAAACTCATGCGCTCTCGTTACAGTGCATATGTATTAGGTTTGGAAGAATATCTGCTGAACACTTGGCACCCTAACACTAGACCAAAATACCTCAATCTCGCCAACGACCATACCAAGTGGCTAGGCCTTGAAGTAAAGCGCTTTGAACCCAACGATGACAACGCTGTTGTTGAATTCATCGCCACTTACAAAGTGAATGGTAAAGCCGAAAAACTACATGTAACCAGTCAATTCAGAAAAATTGCTGGACGATGGTTTTATGTAGATGGTGAATTTGAGGGGTAAGTGCTTATAACTAAGCAAACGCCTCGCATAGCATACTTAAAAAAGCACCTAATACAGGCAAGACCTCTTCTTTTTCAAAAGGGGCAGCGTCATCAGTGCCTGCAATTACAAAAGCAATCACCGATTTATCTAAGTCTTCCCGGTAATTAGTCCAATGTTCTGCATCAGCATTACCAATCAACTGAAATTTACGCATACCAGACTCAACAATATCCGCCAACTCCTCTGGAGTGAGTTCAGCAAAAAGTGATTTTGCAATCACAATCGCATCTTGCTCCAAATCAGAAACGATATTTTCTGAGCCCAATGGCAATACCAAATAGGCATAAACCATCATAGCAAAGGCTTGATAAACACTTAACATATCAAAATTGTCATATCGCTCATCGGCTGGCAATCGCCCAGCCTCTTTGATTGCTCGAAAGGTGATATAGCAAGACAAATAAGTTGCGGCTTCTACCGGTGGATAGTCTTCCAAGTTGCTACTTGGCAATGCATCTTCATCATGACGTGATTCTGCCAAACAAAGTGCGTGTAATAAGCTTAAGCTTTTTGAATATTCTGTTGTCATCTTAGTCTCTGTATCATCAATTTATTGTATTGCTGGTAATGCTTCCAGCATTTCATGTAATTCCAACCATCGCAGCTCAGCCGTCTCTAAGGACTGAGTTAATTCAGCTTGGCGTTTAAGCAAGTTTTGCAATATGGATTTATCGCTTTGCGTATATAAATCAGCATCCGCTAACTGATGATCAATTTGCGTTTTCTCTTGCTCCCATTTAGCCATATTCACTTCTATCTGCTCAACCTCTTTAAGCAAAGGCCTACGCTCGGCAATTCTTGCTTGGCGTTCAGCTTTGCTTTGCGCCCTATCTACTTTATTGCCTGAAACAGGCGTTGTCACATCTAGTTCTAGCTTTTGTTTATCAGCAATTTTTTGTTGGTTAAGCCAATCTTTATAATCATCTAAGTCGCCATCAAAAACTTCCACTCTGCCATCAGCCACCAACATAAATTTATCGCAAGTAGCCCGTAACATCGCACGATCATGAGACACAATTACCACGCCGCCTTGGTATTCTTGCAAAGCAACCGTCAGTGCATGACGCATTTCAAGATCTAAATGGTTGGTTGGTTCATCGAGCAAGAGCAAATTAGGGCGAGTCCAAATCAGCAAAGCCAATGCTAATCTTGATTTCTCCCCTCCCGAGAAAGGGCCACATGGACTGCTTGCCATATCGCCTTTAAAATCAAAACCACCTAAATAATTTCTATGCTCTTGCTCACGCGTCTGCGGATCAAGTTTTTGCATATGCTGCAAGGGCGACTCATCCAACCTTAATTGCTCAAGTTGATGCTGAGCAAAATAACCAATACTTAAATCTTTACCTTCTACGCGCTTACCAGATTTCATGGCAAGCTCACCTGCCAGCAACTTAATTAAAGTTGATTTACCAGCGCCATTGCGCCCTAACAAGCCTAACCGTTCACCAGGGCGCAAAGCGACTTCTATCTTACTTAATATAGTTGTGTCGCCATAACCAACGCTTACATCATCAAGCACCAATAGTGGATCAGGTACATTTTGCATTTCTCTAAAACTAAAATCAAAAGGCGTATCAATATGCGCCGCTGAAATCATTTCCATACGTTCCAACGCTTTGATACGACTTTGTGCTTGACGTGCTTTAGTCGCTTTAGCTCGGAAGCGTTCAATATAACTTTGCAAATGCGCAACATTGCGCTGCTGTCTTTCATACATTGATTGTTGCTGCGCCAAGCGTTCCGCACGCTGACGTTCAAAATCAGAGTAGCCGCCTTTATAAAGCGTTAAACGTTGTTGTTCAATATGCGCGATATGATTAACAATCGCGTCCAAGAAATCTCTATCATGAGAAATCAACACCAAAGTTCCACGATAATCCTTAAGCCAAGTCTCCAACCAAATTACCGCATCTAAATCTAAGTGATTAGTTGGCTCATCGAGCAAGAGCAAATCAGATCGGCACATTAGCGCACGCGCCAAATTCAATCTAACTCGCCAACCGCCAGAAAAATCCGAAACGGGACGCTCTAGGTCAGCATTTTTAAAACCCAAGCCATCAAGCAATTCAGCTGCCCTAGCTCTAGCTGAATACCCACCAATCTCGCTAAAACGCGCATGAAGCTCGCCAATCTTTTCACCCTGATGATTTGCTTCCGCTTCTACCAAAGCCTTTTCAATAGCACGCAATTCAACATCACCATCTAAAGTGAATTCAATTGCAGCTTGAGGTAAAGCTGGGGTTTCTTGTGCAACATGGGCAATCACCCAATTAGGTGGCATTTCCAGATCACCATGCTCAGACTGCAGTTTGCCACGTAACATTGCAAACAAACTCGACTTACCAGCGCCATTTGCCCCAGTTAAACCAACTTTATGACCTGGATGCAACTGAAACGAAGCGCCCTCAATGAGAACCTTAACGCCTCGCACCAATGTGAGATTTTTAAATTGAATCAAATCAAACTTTCCAAATAACGAATGCCAATTCAGCAATCGCCAACAAAATCGAATAAGGTCGCTATTCTAAAGCATCCATCAACCCCGCATCCATTTCTAAATGTAATAGTTTTTCAGGCAGTGATGCCTGTCTTTAATGTGGCTGGATATAGTAGAATGTGTTCGTTGAAATCGATACCCAAAAGGCTCGATAAAAAGTAAGCATCATCAGAAAAATTATGGTCAGAAAATCTTTATATTGGATGTACAAAGTATCGCTTTATAGCGTATGGCTTTTTATCGTATTAATGTCTACATCCATCATTGGCTTACGTTATTTTGTTTTGCCAGATATTGACCACTACAAGCCTAAAATTATCGCCGAAGTTTCAAATGCGCTTGGTCAAAAAGTCACTATAGATGAAATTAAAGCGAATTGGGATGGCCTAAACCCACGCATTGAATTGCGTAATATTAATATTTACGATGCTGAGAATCGTGTGGCTTTGAATTTAGCTCACGTTGAAACCAGCTTATCATGGCTGAGCATTCCCCTCTTAGAACCGCGCCTGTCCGCAATCAACATTTACAAGCCCGAACTTATTATTCGTCGTGAAACTGATGGCACCGTTTATGTCGCTGGTGTTTCCATGAGTGGCCCATCGCAAACTGCCTTCCCTAATTGGTTACTAAGACAATCCGAAGTTCGCGTACTGGATGCAAATATTGTCTGGCAGGATGAGCTACGCGGCGCACCGGCGCTGAATTTAAGTCATCTCAATCTTTTAATAGAAAATCCAGCTTGGGATAGCCTACGCGGCCATCACCGTTTCAGTTTCAAAGCGACGCCATCTGCTGCTGCATCAAAGCCAATTGACATACGTGGAAATGTATTTGGCAAAGATGTTGGGCAGCTAAACAATTGGCAAGGCACACTATATGCGCGTATCGAAGGTACAGACGTTTCTGCTTGGCGACAATGGGTTGACTATCCATTTGACCTGCGTGAAGGTCAAGGTGCAGCAAGGTTATGGTTAGATTTTGAAGATGGG
>JBEDFH010000005.1:0-10696 GCA_041175265.1 Pseudomonadota bacterium
GCGCTTCAAGAAGAGCAAGTTGACCTATTAGTACTTGATTTAATGCTCCCAGGTGAAGATGGCTTGGCTATTTGTCGAAGATTACGTGGAAACGGCAGCACTTTACCAATCATTATGCTGACAGCACGTGGTGATGAAGTTGATCGCATTATTGGCCTAGAAATGGGTGCCGATGATTATCTACCTAAACCATTCAACCCGAGAGAGCTACTAGCCCGCATCAATGCCATTATGCGTAGACAAGTACGCACTCAACCTAGCGCACCTGGGCTATCTAACAACACTTTTAACTTTGGTGAATTTGTATTTGATCCGTCAACCCGCAGCTTAAGCAAAAATGGCGAAGGAATTACAATCACCAGCGGAGAATATGCATTACTCAAGGTATTTGTTGACCACCCGCGCCAACCATTATCTAGAGATCGTTTAATGCAGTTAGCACGCGGTAGAGAATTAGATGTATTTGATAGAAGTATAGACGTTCAAGTTTCACGCTTACGCCGTCTAATTGAAGCTGATCCAGCGCATCCTCGCTACTTACAAACAATGTGGGGGTTTGGTTATGTATTCGTGCCGGATGGCGAGACCGGTAAAGCATAATCCATCACTTACCAACCATGAGATTGCTTCCCCGCACACTGCTTGCACGTTTGATGCTGTTGATCGCCATTTTATTGACGGTAGGCCAGTTTGCCGCGCTTCAGCTATTTGATTATTTTGAACGAGAGCCTCGCGCAAATGCAGTTGCCCTTCAAGCAATCACCATTGTTAATTTCACTAAAGCATCGTTACTTGCCTCGCATGAAAATCGCCGTGTTGCTTTACTTTCAGAGCTATCAGGTCGAGAAGGTGTGCGTATTTATGCAGCCGACTTACTAGAAGAAATTGAGCCTCTGCCAAACGACCCATTCATTCACATTCTCGTTAAAAAAATCAAAAGTACACTAGGCAGCGATACCCTAGTCGCGATTAATCATTTTGGCGTTCAGGGTCTTTGGATTAGCTTTAATATTAACCAAGACGAATACTGGGTAGTGATTCCACGCCTTCAAGCTGAGCGCCACTTTCCATGGCAATGGTTAAACTGGGGAGCGCTTGTTATTTTACTATCACTCATAGGCGCTTATTTAATTGCAGCAAGAATTAACCGTCCACTCAATTTACTTGTTAAAGCGGCTGACCGTATCCGAAGCGGCCAATCAGCCATCCACTTGCCAGAAGAAGGTGTTGATGAGCTACGTGCAGTGAGTCATACATTTAACCAAATGACAGAATCTCTAGCATTATTAGATTCCGAAAGAACATTGCTGCTAGCAGGCGTTTCTCATGATTTACGCACACCGCTTGCGCGACTCCGCCTTGCGATTGAATTGCTTCCAGATGAGCAATGTGCAACATACAAAGAAGGCATGGTGCAAGACATTGCTGATATGGATGGCATCATTAATCAATTCCTAGATTTTGTTCGCGGCGTTGAAGGCGAGCCCGCTCAGATGGTCGATTTAAATGCGCTACTCAAATCTCTATATGAACGACATGTTCGCTCAGGCAGAAAGCTAACACTAAAACTAGCCCCAACTCACTTAATTGCACTTAGGCCATTGGCAATGCAGCGCTTACTAGGAAACCTGATTGATAATGCATTTGCCTATGGCAAAGGTGAAGTCATACTGGCGACTAAAATTGAGGCAGAATCAATATTAGTCAGCGTCATGGACAATGGCCCAGGCATTCCTGATGGCCAAAAGGCTAGACTGTTAAGACCATTCGAGCGTCTAGACACGGCACGAGGCAATACAAAGGGAAGTGGCCTAGGCCTAGCAATTTGTGATCGGATTGCTAAACTTCATAAAGGAAAATTGGAGTTGGTAAACCGTCCAGAAGGTGGCCTAGAAGTCAGACTAACGCTACCGCTTAATAACTAATCTTGCATTGGCTCGAACCAAGCCAACTTCTCACGCAACTTAACAACCCCACCGATGATAATCAAGCATGGCGGTTTCAACTCAGCCAACACTGTCTTCTCAGCCAAACTGGCAAGGTCGCCAACCACCACTCGCTGCTTTAAGGTAGTGCCTTGTTGAACGACTGCTGCCGGTGTTGTAGCAGGCAACCCATGTTCGATGAGTTTAGTGCAAATCTGATCTAAGCCAACCAAACCCATATAAATCACAACCGTCTGATTAGGTCGCGTAAGCGCAGCCCAATCTAATTCAACCAGATTCTGCTGCCCACCGTTTTTAGGCTTCAAGTGTCCTGTCGTAAAAATACAAGATTGTGCATAATCTCTATGCGTCAGCGGAATGCCAGCATAACTAGATACGCCATTAGCGGCAGTAATGCCAGGCACAACTTGAAAAGGCACGCCATTTTCCATCAAGGTTTCAATTTCTTCGCCGCCGCGTCCAAAAATAAATGGGTCACCGCCTTTAAGGCGTAAAACACGTTTACCTTCTTGAGCCAACTTCACAAGCAAATGATTAATTTCCTCCTGCGGCAAGGTATGTTGATCACGGGCCTTTCCAACATAAATTAACTCAGCATCACGGCGTACCAAATCCATCACTTCTTTACTGACCAATTTATCGTAGACACAAACATCACACTGCTGCATAAGGCGCAATGCTCTAAATGTAAGCAAATCAGGATCCCCGGGGCCGCCTCCCACCAAGTAAACTTCACCATGCTGTTGATCTAAGCCCGATGCAATCTCAGCTTTTAATGCAGATTTAGCAGCACGCTCTTGTCCAGAAAACATCAACTCAGCAATAGGGCCCTGAAATACCTTTTCCCAAAAGACTCGACGATTCTGGGTAGTCGTAAATTTAGCCTTTACATCATCTCTAAATTCACGGGCCAAGCTTGCCAATCGGCCATAGGTAGCAGGCACCATCGTTTCAATCTTAGCGCGAATCAAGCGTACCAATACCGGTGCGGAACCGTTACTTGAAATAGCAATCACTAAGGGAGAGCGATCAATAATCGCTGGCATCGTAAATGTACAAAGCGCTGGCGAATCCACTACGTTGACAGGGATATTGCGAGCTTTAGCTTCAACTGAAACTCGAGTGTTAACAAGTTCATCATCTGTAGCTGCAATCACCAACACTGCACCATCAATTTGTGCTGGAGAAAACTCAGCACATGTGATTTTTATTTGCTGCTCAGCTTCAAGCGCTAACAGTTCTGAACAAACTTCAGGTGCAACAACTTCTATCGATGCTTCTGCCTTCATCAACATCGTCACTTTACGTAAAGCCACATCGCCGCCCCCGATCACAAGGCAGCGACAATGTGCAATTCGCATAAATATTGGTAGAGATTCCATAACAGCATTTTACCCTTTATTCCTACACCTACGATTGTTACTCTCCAGCAAAATTTACATCCCTATTCCCATGAGATGCTTTTTGCTAAAATCGATGCCACGCTTACTTAACTCACAGCTTATTTAATTAAGGATCTTCCCTTGCTACTCTGGTTTGTCATGCTCTATTGGGTGCTATCTATTGGCATCGGCTTATATGCCAGCACCAAAGTTCATACGGCCAAAGACTTTGCAATTGCAGGCCGCCATCTACCTATTCACATAGTCATTGCAACAGTATTTGCAACATGGTTTGGCTCAGAAGCCGTACTTGGCATCCCTGCGGTATTTTTAAAAGAAGGCCTACATGGCGTAGTAGCAGATCCTTTTGGCGCTTCACTTTGTTTGGTTTTAGTAGGGCTACTATTTGCCGCACCGCTTTATCGTATGAATTTACTGACGATTGGCGATTTTTACCGCAAACGTTTTGGTCGTGTTGCCGAATCTATGACGTCTATTGCCATTGTGATTTCGTATTTAGGCTGGGTGGGTGCCCAAATTACTGCATTAGGATTGGTTTTTAACGTGCTGTCTAACGGCGAAATTAGTCAAATTACTGGGATGTGGATAGGCTCTATCACTATTCTGATTTACACTATGGTCGGTGGTATGTGGGCAGTGGCGATTACAGATTTTCTACAAATGATTGTGATTGTGATTGGCATGCTATTTATTGGTCACGAAATTAGCGGGCAAGTCGGCGGCGTGAGCGCTGTGATTAAACATGCAAGTGACGCTGGTAAATTTGAGTTTTGGCCAAATATGGATTTGAAATCCATGATTGGATTCTTTGCTGCATGGATTACGATCATGCTCGGCTCCATTCCACAGCAAGATGTTTTCCAACGCGTACAGTCAGCAAAAACTGTAAAAATTGCAATTTGGGGTAGCGTCATCGGTGGCGTCATGTATTTCTTATTTGCTTTTGTGCCTATGTTTCTGGCTTACTCCGCAACGCTGCTAGACCCCAAGATGGTCAATGACTTAATAGATGTTGATCCACAAATGATTTTGCCAAGACTTGTGCTTGATCATGCACCGCTTGTCGCTCAGGTATTGTTTTTTGGCGCATTATTGTCAGCAATTAAAAGCTGCGCTTCCGCAACTTTATTGGCACCATCCGTCACCTTCACAGAAAACATTATCAAACCCATACTCATCAAACGCTTAGCAGGCCAAAAACTGGCGGATCATTTATTGCTACGTTATATGCGTTTAGTCACGCTTGCGTTCACCCTGCTTGTGACACTGTATGCAGTGAATTCAAAAGCCAGCATTTTTAGTATGGTCGAAAATGCTTACCAAATCACATTAGTCACAGCCTTTATTCCATTAGCCTGCGGTGTATATTGGAAACGCTCAAACAATCAAGGCGCACTATTTGCCATATTTGGTGGCCTACTCACCTGGCTACTCATGCTCATTGCAGGTCCGGTAGATCCATTAATTCCAGCGCAGCTTGCAGGTGTAATAGCAAGTGCATTAGGGATGGTGATTGGCTCCTTACTACCTAGCTACATTAAAGATGAGCTACCTGAACATGAGCGCGGCTATTTGCATGAGCACGCGTCGCAGCAACACTAGGGTCAAACCCCTTAACGCTGACATTCTGGGCAATAAAAAGTAGAGCGTTGCCCTTGTTTGATTTGCTTAATAGGCGAACTACAAACACGACAAGCTTCGCCAGTCCTGCCGTAAACAAAATAGGTTTGCTGAAAATAACCTGGATTGCCATCGGCACCAAAAAAATCTCTCAAGCTGCTGCCACCGGCTTCAATCGCGGCAGCTAATGTTGCTTTAATTTCTTCAACCAAGCGCTCACATTTCGCACGACTCACTTTATTCGCTGCAGTTTTAGGATTAATACGCGCTCTAAACAAAGATTCACTCGCGTAGATATTCCCCACCCCTACTACCAAGTGACCATCCATGATCGTAGTTTTAATAGGTGCTGTCCGCGTTCGCATCTGCTGGTAAAGATAATCCCCAGTAAAACTCTGCTGCAAAGGCTCAGGACCTAAGCTTTTAATTAAAGGATGATTTCCTACACGGTCTTTTGCATCCACCCATAACACGGCACCAAAACGCCGAGGGTCGCGCAAACGGAATAACTGGCCACCAGCAAAATGAATTTCAAAATGGTCATGTTTAGCAGCAGGTTCATTTTTTTCAAGCAAACAAATACGACCCGACATGCCCAAGTGCAGAATCAAGGTCCCTAAAAACTGATCATGAGCATCTGAGAATTCCGCAAGAATGTATTTAGCACGACGAGTTAAGGTTCTTAGCGTTGCATGAGGTAAGCACTGGAGGAGTTCGCTGGGAATTGGCCATCTGAGAGTTGGATGGCGGATAATTACCTCAGTGACAATACTACCGACTAGCGGGGACATGCCCCGCATCGTGGTTTCTACTTCTGGGAGTTCTGGCAATTACTTCCCGAGATTAATTGGTGGATTCAATAGCGCAAAGCCAATATCTGCAGGCACATGATACATCATGCCTTCATCTGGGCGTCCAAGCAGCAGCTCTGGAGATTCTTGTAGTTTATCAAAGTGCACTTTGCTACCATCGACCAGCTTAACTTCAAATGATGGGAACGTAGCTTTACGGTCAGGCGTATATGGCTCAACACGTTGCACACTCATAAAACGCCAATAAGCATCAAACCATTCAGCCATTTCTTTTTGATTAGGTTTCGCTTTCTCAAGAGAGACTTTCCATTGACCATCAACCAAATCAACATTTAAACGCGAACTTTCCCACTGCTCTAAATTAGAAAAATTGAAACCAGCGATTTTCTCTTTAGGTTTAAACGGACTTTTATCGATGAATTCAGAAATTTGCGTTTCTGCATATTCAGAATAACTTACAGGCAAGAGATACACGAAGTGATTATAAGCAACGTACTGCTCAGCCGTTACTGGATTAAATGTACCAAAAAGAAACTCTTCACTATCAAGTTTCAATTTCAATTTAGGTTGATCCAAACCAAAACGTGACAAGTCGTCAGCAGAAAATCGTTGAGTGCTTTTTGCGGCAATAATAGATAACACTTTTTGGACAACCATTTGATCAGCACGGGTCTTAAGTGGCTTTTGGATATACCAATAACCATCAATTTTCTCAAAAGCAACAGATGCTTTTGCGGGGAACTCTATACTGATATTTTTAATTGCACCCAACTTGAGCGTTGAAACCTCAAAATCTTTAGCAACAATTACCGCTTCTTTCGGACGCAAATAAAGAACACTTGCAATCCCCACAACGAGAACCAGCAAAAATAAATTCACTAACCAACGAGATTTCATGCAGCCTATCCTTTTAATTACGCTTTACGACGTTTCCACCACAACATCACACCCGCCACCAATAAAGCTAAAGGTACAAGCACTTGGAACAAGCCAAATGAAATACCAAAAATTGGCATGAATACAAGCAAGGCCCAAACGTGGCCCCAGCCTTGCTGAGGAATCGTCACATTCATATCTTTAAGTGGTTTAGGCTGAATGGTGATTAAAGTATCATCACCTGCCAACCAATTCACAATATTGACACCCAAGTCTAAGTTGCCGCCAATAGTCACGAATGTATTTGATAAGAAGTTAGCATTACCAACCACCACTACACGCTGACCTTTTTTGCCGTATTTACGCTCAAGCGCCACTGCAATATTAAGCGGACCTGCACGATCCTCTTTCTCTTCAAAACTAATTTTTCCAGCTTGTCCAGAAAGCTCTGCACGATTAGTTTCTAACCAGCCATTAGGTGCAACATCAATTAAATTACTTACATTCCAACCATTATCATCGGTTCCAATAGCCTTAACAGCTGTCGCTTCCGTGAATAGCGTACGCAACATAAAGTTTTTAGTAATGGCATGCTCACCATATTGACTAGAAAACACATCCTTTTGCCCCGCGCCATACTGTGTGGCCGCTGGATCAATAATGGTTCCTGGAGAAACTTGCAGTCCAAGGTACTGAGCAATCTCATCCAATCCATGCAAATTACTATCATCTAGTAACCAAAGTAAATTGCCGCCACCATCTAAGTAAGCTTTAATTTTTTTAACTTCTACAGCCGAAATATCTTTGGCTGGACTAGCAATTACCATCATTGAACCGCTAGCTGGAATACCTTTACCAGTCACCAGATCAGGATTGGCTAATTTAAAGCCCTTATCTTCAAGCTGCTTACCAAAAGCGCCAATGTCGTGGTTTTTCAAACCAGTCAAATTACGTTCGCCATGACCATCCAAATACATCACTGCTTGTTGATGAGTACGCGATAAACGTACCAGCAAGTTAGTCATTTCTTGTTCTGCATATGGCGGCAATAAATGCTCACTACGCTTCTCAAACTCAACAATCAACTCACCTTCCGCTTTAATCCCTGCATCTTGTGCCATTTTTGGTTGTTCTGCAGGGCTGATAAACGAAACTTGAATATCGGCTTTAGTACGTTGGTAACGCGAAATGAAATCACGAACACCCTTACGATAGTTTTCGCCGTGTGCCGTGTTGTCTTCGGAAGCAAACACGGTGACTGTTATAGGACCCTTCATTTGCTTAAGCACATTAATACTACCTTCAGTCAAGGTATTGCGATTACTTTGGGTAATATCTCGTGCAACATGATATTCATGACTGATATAAGCAATCAATGACACCAATACTAAAAACAGAATAACAAAGAAACTGTTTTGCATTAACAGTTGCAGGCGCAGTTTGTGATTAATTTTCATAGTGATAAGACCCGATTAGCCACGAAGACGGTCAGCATCTAAACGACGCACCGTTAAAGTTAAGAATGTGACAATAAATAATAAGAAATAAGCAATGTCAGCAGTATCAATCAAGCCACGAGCAAAAGGCTGGAAGTGATGCATTAATGATAAATAATTCATGACGCTTGCATTATCTCCAGTCAAAAAGCGATCAATGATTAAGAGCCCAAACAAAGCAACGAAAGTGAAGATTGCCGCAACCACTGGCTGCGCAGTCAAACTTGAGAAATAAAGACCAAGTGCTGAAAAACTAGCCACTAAGAGCCATAAGCCAAGCACATTAGATAATAAGTAACCAAAATCAATATCTGCCCACGCATTCAATGTACAAAGCATGACTGCTATTAAAGCAACAAGAATTGATAAGAAAGAAACCAAGCCAATGAATTTACCAATGACGATTTCAGTGAGGGATAAAGGTGCACTAAATAAGAACGGCAATGTATTGCTTCTTCGCTCTTCACTAATCAAACGCATTGAAAGTAAAGGTACTGCAAACAACATCACAAAAGAAGCCAAGCCGAATACACTTTGCCCAACGAACATCGTTACCCCTGTTCGCTCTGCTGGACGAATTGCGCCAGACATTACTTCAAAATATTCATTCACACCATTTAAAAAATAGGTACCAAATGCAAATTGCAATAAAGCCAGGATGACCCAACCCATCGGTGAGGCAAACACACTTTTAAGCTCTTTTCTTGCCACATTTAAAATCATAAGATTCGCTTTCTTAAAAACACATGTCTAAGGCGCGCAATTAAGCGGCAGCATCTTGATAAGTTAATTGAACAAATACATCCTCAAGACTAGTTTGATCTGGATTAATTTGGTGTAAACCCCAGCCCTTTTTAACAGCCGCTTGAACAATCGCTTCTGTTGGTGATTGACCTGGCTTATAACTCACACGCAACAATCCATTATTCAACAATTCAACCGCTTCAACACCAGCAACCTTTAGCAAATCTGCTTGCGTTGGTGGATTGTTCAATCCAACCAATAATTTGTTACCGTGGCGTTGTTGTTTTAATACATCGATTGAACCATTAAAAACTAATTTACCTTTATCAATGATTTGAACATGATCACAAACCATTTCAACTTCAGGCAAGATATGGGTAGATAAAATCACACTATGTTCGCCGCCAAGCTCTTTAATCAAGGCGCGAATGTCACGAATTTGAATTGGATCCAAACCGACAGTCGGTTCATCCAAGATTACAACCATTGGGTTATGAATAATCGCTTGTGCAATACCAACCCGCTGTTGATAACCTTTAGAAAGGTTCTCAATTAAACGCTTACTCATTTCTGTAAGGCCGCAACGCTCTTTAGCACGCTGAACAGCTGCTTTAATATGCTTGCCACTCACGCCATGCAATCGGGCAGCAACAGATAAATATTCATCCACTGTAAATTCACGGTAAAGCGGAGGAGTTTCTGGAAGATAGCCAATCAATGCTTTGGCATCCTTAGGATTCTCTATCATATCTACGCCACAGATTTTGACGCTACCTTTACTAGGCGCCAAATTACCTGTAAGCATCTTCATCGTAGTCGATTTACCAGCGCCGTTTGGGCCAAGGAACCCAAGCACTTCACCTTTACTAAGGGTAAAGCTTACGTCACCTACCGCTTCGCGGCCGCCATATATACGAGTTAAATTGTTAGCTTCAACGGTTAAAGTAGTCATAAGAAAATTTAAAACACTCCACTTAAATTCGGAATAAATTGAAGCTGCGTAATATCAAGCCTAATTTCAATCGCTTGGTAAGTTAAAAAAACGCCTGACAAATGTCAAGCGTTGTATTTTGACCCTCAAGCTGTAATCCCAAGAAACACAAACACTCTAGAATCCAAAGCCTATTGGAAAGTTCCCAGTAAAAAGCTATAGTCAAACCTCATTATGGATGAACTTGCATCCACTGTCACGGACTAAGGGTTTACATCCTTATTACTTAAGAGCAATGAAAGCCCATAAAACCATGCAAAATCATTCACACGTTAAAGCTAGCTTATTGATTGGACTATTGGTTTTAATAAGTGGTCTAGAGCCCTTACAAGCGCAAGAGGAAGTTGTAACTCAACCTTTACAACAAGAGGCCCAAGAAGATACTGGAGCAAATAGCGACTTTATATTCAAATATCTTGCAGCGGAGGTTGCAGCACAACGCGGCGAACTAGGCCTATCAAATCAAATATTTTTTGATTTAGCCAAGCTAACCAATAATGAACGTCTTGCTGAACGTGCAACACAACTAGCCATTTTCACTCAAAATGCAAAAATTGGTTTAGATGCAGCTCAGTTATGGGTAAAGCTTAATTCTGAGGCAGTTGAAGCAAGGCAGACACTCACTCAATTACTTGTCATGACCGGCAATTTAAATGCTGCTCAACCGCACTTGCAAAAGTTACTAGAGAAGCCAGATACAAGAGCGAACGGATTTTTATACCTAAATACTCTTCTAGCTCAACAAACTGACAAAACAGCCGTTTTAAGCCTAGTTCAAAAACTTTCGGAACCCTACCCAAATCTAGGT
>JBEDFH010000006.1:0-10875 GCA_041175265.1 Pseudomonadota bacterium
AAACCGAGCGTGGTCAATCAGTGATTGTGGATGTTCAATCCTGAAGCCGATTGAAAAAGGTTTTGCTTCAATATAAATGCCACGTTTGTGGATCATTTCAAATGTATCGCGGGCGCTGTGGCCAACAGCTAAAACCAAATGATTGGTGGCAATACGTTCGCCATTTTGTAGTACAACTCCTTGCACTTGGCCGTTTTCAATTTCAATATCATCCACACGACTTTGGAAGCGAATTTCGCCACCTAGTTCGATGATGTTTTGGCGCATTTCTTCGACCATGCCTACTAAGCGGAATGTACCAATGTGTGGATGGCTGACGTATAGAATTTCTTCTGGCGCGCCTGCTTTCACAAATTCATTGAGCACTTTGCGGCCGTAATGTTTAGGGTCTTTAATTTGGCTGTAGAGTTTGCCGTCAGAAAAAGTGCCTGCCCCGCCTGCTGTAGAGTTTGCCGTCAGAAAAAGTGCCTGCCCCGCCTTCACCAAATTGCACGTTAGATTCTGGGTTGAGGACACTTTTTCGCCATAAGCCCCAAGTGTCTTTGGTGCGTTCGCGCACGGCTTTGCCACGCTCTAAGACAATTGGCTTAAAGCCAGACTGTGCCAAAATGAGTGCTGCAAAAATGCCTGATGGGCCAAAGCCAACAATCACAGGGCGCGGCGCTTTGCTTGCTTCTGGTGCTTTTGCCACGAAGTGATAAGAGGTATCAGGGGCGACTTTAACGTGTGGGTCTTTTTTAAATTTAGCTAAAATTTTCGCTTCGTTTTTCACTTCAATATCGAGTGTGTAAACAAACAAAATAGCATGTGATTTACGTGCATCTACGCCGCGTTTGAAAATCGCCATGCTGATTAAATCACTGTCCGAAATGCCAAGTTTTTTAATCACAGCTTCTTGAATCACTTCTGGTTCGTGATGAAGCGATGTGGCATTGGCTAAAGGGAGTTTAATTTCTGACAGGCGTAGCATACGGGTCGTTAAGTTCTAAATATTAAGTGGAAGTTGTAGCAGTTTTTTAAGTAAAGGCACAGTGATTGGTTTTTTCTCTGTGAGCGACCATTCGTCCAGCGCCTCTAAAGTGGCCATGAGATTTGGCAAATCTCTACGCAAATAACGTAAACAATAATCGACCACTTCATCAGGTAAATTCATCCCACGTGCTTGTGCGTGAGATTTAAGCGCCTGTGCTTTTTCTTCATCGGTGAGTGGATGTAGTTGATAAGTTAAGCCCCAAGCTAGGCGTGTGGCTAAATCATCTCGCAAGCCCATTTGGTTGGGAGATGCGTTACCTGTTGCAATTAATACGCCCTGCCCAGCGCGAAGTTCATTGTATTGATTGAATAAGTCGACTTGTTCTTGGTCATTGAGTTGATGCACATCATCTGCAAAAACAAAAGGAATGTTATTTTTATTTGCGATGACTTGCGTTGCCTGAATGAGATGGGTTTTGCCACTGCCCGAAGCTCCCCATAAATAAATAAAACGATTATTGCTGCTAATGTTTAGCGCAGGACTTAGCGCTTCTTTAATGCTATGTAATGCTTCAGCATTTTTACCCACGACAAAGTTATCGAGACTGGGTAAAGCGAGCGGCTGGATGTCGAGTAAAAGTTGTTTCATTTAATTAGGTTAGTTATTTAAGTGCTCGTGTGAATAAAAGCATGGTGAACACTTATTTTATCGCTGAGTCTTTTTTCGTTTAGTCGTCATTTAGGTTAAAATTCGGGTATTCCAAAAAATACTGTCATAAAGCGTATTTTAACCTTTTATTTGTTTTTATCTTGTAGAAAGCGAGAAAGCCTTGAATTCTAATGACCAAGCCGGCAACACTTCTATTAGCTACCGTGATGCTGGGGTAGATATTGAAGCAGGTGATGCGCTGGTAGAGCAGATTAAGCCTTTTGCTAAACGCACGATGCGCCCTGAAGTGTTGGGCGGTATTGGCGGCTTCGGATCTTTATTTGAAATGCCTAAGAAATTCAAGAATCCTGTGTTGGTTTCTGGGACTGATGGCGTTGGTACAAAGCTAAAACTTGCTTTTGAGTTAAATAAACACGACACCGTTGGGATTGATTTGGTGGCGATGAGTGTGAATGATATTTTGGTGCAGGGTGCTGAGCCATTATTCTTTTTAGATTATTTTGCATGCGGAAAATTGGAAGTGGGTACTGCCGCACAAGTGATTAAAGGCATTGCGCAAGGTTGTGAACAATCTGGTTGTGCTCTGGTTGGCGGTGAAACTGCTGAAATGCCAGGTATGTACCCAGCTGGTGAATACGACTTGGCAGGCTTTGCTGTAGGTTGCGTGGATAAAGAAAGTTTAATTACAGGTAAAACCATTTCATCAGGTGATGTGGTGCTTGGTTTAGCTTCAAGCGGTGCTCACTCAAATGGCTATTCACTTATTCGTAAGTTAATTGCGAAGTCTGGCATTGATATGAATTCAGATTTTCATGGCCAGCCATTTAAAGATGTTGTGATGGCGCCTACACGTATTTACGTCAAACCTTTATTGAAACTGATTGAAGCAATGCCAGTTAAAGGCATGGCGCATATTACCGGTGGCGGCATTACAGAAAACGTGCCACGTGTTCTGCCTGAAGGTTTAACTGCAGAAATTAAAAAAGGTAGTTGGGATATGCCAGCTTTATTCACTTGGTTGCAAGCACAAGGCAATGTGGCCGAAAGTGAAATGCACAAAACATTTAACTGCGGTATCGGTATGGTTGTGATTGTTGCTAAAGAACAAGCACAAGCAGCCATGGCTTTATTGAAAGCAGAAGGTGAGCAAGTGTTTGAAATTGGACATATTCGCGCTCAACAAGCAGGCGAAGCCCCTACGGTTGTTGTTTAGTAAGCACTTTGCCAATATGAAGCTTAAATTACTAGGTTGGGCTTTGTTAATGTTGGCAAACATTGCGTTTGCTGCACCTAAGCAAGTCACAGTGACTTATCAAGCGATTCGTAATGACAAACCTTTTGCGACTGTGACCGAAACTTATCATCAGTCAGGTGACCAATATAAAATTGAAAGCGTGACCGAAGGTATCGGGGTGTATGCGCTTTTTGGTAAACGTATTTTAAAAAGTGATGGTCTGGTGACCCCTGAAGGTTTGCAGCCCATCCACTTTGAATCAAATCAAGCAGACAATGCCAAGAAGACCGTTATTGCCGATTTTGATTGGACTAAGCTACAGCTCACTATGAAATCTAAAGGCAATGAAGTGAGTGAGCCTCTACCAAAAGGTACACAAGATTTAGTGAGTTATCCTTATCAATGGATGCATATTTCACCTCTCACGGATGAGTTGGTTTTGCCAGTGACAACAGGCAAAAAAATAAAAACTTATCGTTACAGTTTAATTAATAGAGACGATGTGGTGGAAACCCCTGCGGGACAATTTAGAGTGGTCGAGTTGACAAATGGCGGTAAGGTGGAACCGGCCGATGAAAGGCATTTTTGGTTAGCAGTTGATCATCATTATTTGCCCGTGCGTATCTTGATGCAAGATGATAAAGGCGCTGTCATAGAGCAAATATTGACGAGTATTGTTGTTCGGTAGTTTTCTATTGGGGCGACACTAATAATTTGCCAACATTACAACTACTAAAGCGGTATTTGAAAAAATTAGTGATCCCTTGGGTTTGGTTTTGGGCGCTACTGTTTTCTGTTTTGCTCCACATCATTTTGTTTGGTGGTTTGCAATTAGAATGGCCGAGTTTTGATTTTGAGTCGCAGATAATCGAAGCTGAATTGGCTTTGCCGCCCAAAGTGCTTCCTAAAAAAACGCCAAAGAAAGTTAGCAAAACTAAGCCAGTTTTAGAAAAAAAAGTGGCGGAGCAAAAACCTTCCGCAGCTGGTCAGTTTGCTCCAGTGACGGCAACGCCGCCGGTGAGTGTGGAAGATACACTTGATCGTGAACCTCGATTTTCTGATGACCCACCGTTACCGCCACCCAGCTATGTTGATTTATTTTTCGATATTAAGCGAGTAGGCTTTGGAAGTGGCAAGGCGCATATTCGATACCAAGCTGAGCCAGATGGTCGATACAGCCTTCGTAGCGAGGCTGAAGCAAAGGGCCTGGCGAGTCTAGCTTTTTCTGGTAAGCGCTTTGAGAGTAGTTTTGGAAGGGTAACCGATGCTGGCCTAAAGCCAGAAGAATATCGATTTGAGCTTTCTAACAAGCCGGAGAAGTTACAAACTGCTCATTTTGACTGGGAGGCGATGAAGCTCACTATTAAAAATGCTAAAGCAGAAAAAGTGTTGGATTTGGAAGAGGGGACTCAGGATTTTTTAAGTTTCTTATTTCAGTTTATTTTTGTGCCACCATTAAATCGTATGCAATATCCATTAACGAATGGTAGGACATTAATGACTTACGATTATCAGTTTGTTGGAGAGGATAAAATTCAAACTGAGATGGGTGAATTGAATGCGTTTCACATCGCAAAAAGTAGCGGTGACCCTGATGAAAAAACCGAGGTTTGGTTAGCAATGGATTATCGATTTATTCCGATTAAAATTTTAAAAATAGCAAAGGACGGTAGCGGGTTCGAATTAGTTGCAACGCGCTTGAATACCGATATAGCAAAATGATAGTGAATTCTAACCTTTTAAGATTGGCTGGCGTGGTGCTGGCGGACGTCTTATCGAATACTGGTCCGGCAGACGTCAAGCTAGGGTGGTTCTTTAAGCAGAATCGTGACCTTGGCACCAAGGATCGTGCATTTATTGCTGAATCGGTTTATGGCGTTTTGCGTCGTAAATCTTTTTTATCTTATGTTTCCGATGGTGAAGATCCACGTAAATTATTAGTTGCTTGGTTAGTTCGTGTGCAAGGAATGAGTACGCGTGATCTAGCTGACTCACTTACGGCACAACAAAAAGAGTGGGCGCAAGAAATCAAAGCCAAAAAAACTGACGATATTAGCAAAGCCATGCAAGCAGATTTGCCTGAATGGTTATGGGATAAATTGGTTGTGCAGTACGGTGAGGAAGAAGCGCTTACTATCGCCAGAAGTATGCATCAACCTGCATCTTTAGATTTGCGTGTAAACTTGATTAAAGCGACGCGTGAGGATGTGATTGCGAAATTTGCCTCTGAAAAAACAGAAGTCAATCCTACTCCTTATGCTCCTAATGGTTTGCGTATGCCTCAAAAGATGACGATTAGTCGTCATGTATTGTTTACTGATGGCAAGATTGAAGTGCAGGATGAAGGCAGTCAATTGCTAGCACAATTAGTTGCACCACGTCGTGGTGAGATGGTTGCAGACTTTTGTGCCGGTGCCGGTGGTAAGAGTTTGGCGATGGGTGCATTGATGCGTAATTCAGGACGAATTTATGCATTTGATGTTTCAGAAAAGCGTTTGCAAAATTTAGGTAAGCGTCTAAAACGTTCGGGCTTATCTAACTTGCATAGTCAAGTCATCAGCAGTGAAGCTGATCCAAAATTAAAACGTTTGAATGGTAAGTTTGATCGTGTCTTGGTTGATGCGCCTTGTAGCGGTTTAGGTACTCTCCGCCGAAATCCAGATTTAAAATGGCGTCAAAAGCCACAAGATGTTTTAGAGCTTTCGGTTAAGCAAACGAATATTTTGGCGCGTGCCGCTAAATTAGTAAAAACAGGTGGTCGTTTGGTTTATGCCACATGTAGTTTGTTGCAAGATGAAAACGAAGTGATTGCAGATGCATTTTTAAAAGCTAATCCAGATTTTGTATTAGTGCCTGCTGGATCTATTTTGCAACAACAGCAAATTAACTTGGATACTGGCGTCTATTTAAAATTACTCCCACATTTACATCAAACAGATGGCTTCTTTGCAGCTGTGTTTGAGAAAACAGTAGCAAAGCCAGTAGAAAAGATGGATGTGGATAATGCTCCGGCTATGAGTGTGGACGAAGAGGTTTTAAATGAAAAAGCGGTAGCTAAGGCAAAGAACATTGCTAAAAGCGCAGCAAAAACGAAATTGGCTTCAAAACCAAAATCACCCATTAAATCTTCTAAGAAGAAGGTTTAATCATGAGACGCCTGAGCCTTAATATCCAAATTCTAGTTGGTGCAATTTTGGGTGTGGGCTTGGGTGTTTATCTTCACGGAATCAATCCGGAGCAAGCGGCTTTTCAAAATAGTGTGTATATCGCCAATGTCGTTGGCACGCTATTTATTGATTTGCTTAAAATGATTATCGTCCCTTTAGTATTTTGCTCAATTGCCGTGGGCATTGCTAATTTGAGGCAACATCAACAAATCCATCGGGTTTGGACAGTGACGCTGATATTTTTTCTTAGTTCTATGGCAATTGCAATTGCGCTGGGACTTGTGGCAAGTAATTACTTTAAGCCTGGGTCGGGTTTGCATTTGGATATGTTCCAAAACGCCTTGCAATCGTTTGAAGCAAAGCAATTGCCGTTGTCAGAGTTCTTTACGCAGTTTCTTCATGGATTGTTCCTTAATCCGTTTGCTGCACTTGCCCAAGGAAACGTGCTTGCTGTTGTCATATTCGCATTAATTCTTGGTATTGCTTTGGTCGTTGGTGGTGATCGCTACAAAAATATATTAGCTTTATTTCAAGAAGGTCTTGAAATTATCATGCGTATGGTTGGCTGGATTATGTATTTAGCGCCCTTAGGCATCATGGCGCTTCTAGTGAAATTGGTTGCTGTTCAAGATGCTGCCATGCTGAATACATTGGCTAAGTTTGTAGCAGTAGTGGTCGGTACTACTTTGTTTCATGGTGTCGTTGTTTTACCCCTCATTCTATATTTATTGACTGGAAAATCTCCTTTATGGTTTTGGCAAGGGGCTCGTGAAGCTTTGTTAACAGCATTCGCGACGAGTTCGAGTAATGCGACTTTGCCAGTAACATTACGTTGCACCACTCAACATTTGCACGTAAGGCCTGAAATTGCTGGGTTTGTCATTCCATTGGGCGCAACTATCAACATGGACGGTACAGCGCTTTATGAAGCGTCTGCTGCACTGTTTATCGCCAATTTGGCTGGGATAGACTTAAGTATGACTCAGCAGATGATTGTATTCTTTACTGCCATGGTTGCTGCAATGGGGGCGCCAGGTATTCCAAGTGCGGGTATGGTCACGATGGTCATGGTTTTGCAATCAGTGGGTTTACCTGTTGAAGCGATTGCCATTCTATTGCCTATCGACCGATTGCTCGACACTATTAGAACAACGGTCAACGTGCAAGGTGACATGGTTGGAAGCGTTATTGTGCAAAAATTTACCGTCCAAAAATCTACAAGTCATTGTTAAAGTGATTTAAATGCTTAGTTTTCATAAGGCCGAAATCGGTGATGCTTCAGCTATTAACGATCTAATTAATTCCGCATATCGTGGTGAAACAAGTCGTTTGGGTTGGACGACAGAAGCTGATTTAATTGATGGTTTGCGTACAACAACTGCCGAAGTGGCAGAAATTATTCGACGTGAAGACGCATTTATTTTGGTTGGAGTTTTGAAGGATCAAATTGTTGCAACTATCTGTTGTGAACGCCATGAAAATACTGCCAAGCTTGGCATGGTCGCAGTAAAACCGACTTTGCAAAATAAAGGTTATGGTCGTGAAATGATACAAGCTGCTGAAGCGATTACCTTGAGAGAGTGGCGTGTCGCTGGTTTCTTTATGTCTGTGATTACGGTGCGTACCGAGTTAATCGAATTTTATGAGCGCTTAGGTTATGAGCGTACGGGAAACCTCAATGACTTTCCTATGCAATCAGATTTGTGGCAAGTAAAAGTGCCAAATTTAAAATTCGAATATCTTGTAAAAATCATGCGACGTCCAACATTGTCGGGTTAAGCTTTTCTGTATTTTTTCTTGAAATTATCTAATCCGTTCATGGCTAAAGAGTAAGCCGCCGGCACTACAATTAATGTCAGTAGTGTAGAAGAAATCATCCCGCCAATAATTGCTACAGATAGTGGTTTATTTGTTTCGCTGCCCGCACCTAGGCCAAGCGCCGCTGGTAAAAGCGCCAGAATGATTGTGAGTGATGTCATAACAACTGGACGTAAACGAATTGGGCAGGCTGCCTTCAATGCGTTATCAATACTCTCACCACTTTCACGTAATTGATTGGTTAAGTCGACGAGTAAAATAGAGTTCTTTGCTACTAATCCAATCAATAACACCAGGCCAATCATAGAGTAAATATTGAGTGAGTCGCCGGCAATTAATAGTGCGATTAATCCGCCAATAATGGCAAGTGGCTGCGCTAGCATGATAATAAATGGTTGTACGAACGAGTTAAATTGGCTTGCTAATACCATGTAAAGTAAGACGAGCGCGAGTAAGAATACAAACTTCACATTTTTAATTGTTTTGCCGAATTCTTCTGCTTGTCCTGTCATTTTAAGTTTGTAATTTGAAGGTACAATTTTTGATGCGGTTTCTTTGACGAGGGTGACGGCATCGCCTAGGGGCATGCTTGGGTTTGCATAAAAATTAGCTGAATATTGTAAGTCGTAGCGGCCAATGACTGCTGCGCCAAGAGTTGATTTGAAGCTGGCTACAGAATCCAAACGGACTAACTCACCACTTGCACTTCGTAAGTAAATTTTACTTAAATCAGCAACTTGTTTGAGCTCTCCTTCAGTTGCTTTTAGGCGGATGTCGTAACGCTGACCATCACCATTTGTATCGTTATATTTAGCAACATTGATGCCACCAGCAAACAAACTGACTGCACCTGCAACGTCACTTGCATTTAATCCCATAGCTATAGCGCGTTGACGGTCAATTTCCATATCTAGCTGGGGCAAATCTAGTTGTACATCTAAGTCGACTTTTCCCATTTCCGTATTTTTGCTGAGCGATTGTTGCATTGCTTTTGAGAGTTGCCCAATTTTCTCTAAGTTGTTACCTGTGATGTTGAATTGTAATTTTTCCGAGCGTTGGCCTTTGGCAATAGATACTGGCGATGGAATGGCTTTTACACCAGGGATGCCATCAAATTCTTTTTTTAATTCCTTAATAAGCGTTTGCTGACTTTTTTTGCGATCTGTTTTTGATACTAGACGCACATTGACATTGCCTTGGTTGACCTGACCTTTAGAGCCTGCACCTATGGTCGAGAAATAACTAGCAACTTCTTTGGGATGATTCGCGATAATCCCTTCGATAAGTTTCATGCGCTCATTTGTATATTCTAAGGAAGAACCAAGAGGCGTTTTTACATTGATACTAAAGCTGCCTTCATCAGACTCCGGAACGAAGTCTTTTTTGACGTAAGAAAGAGCAACGCCACCGCCGACAATAACAAAAATTAAGGTTGAAATGAGTACTGTCCAACGACGATTAAGCGCCATCGTCAAGAGCTTATGGTAATAAGCATCAAGCTTGTTAAGTTTTTCACTAATTGCTACATACCATTTATTGTCAGCATGGCCAACTTTTAGGTAACGAGAGCAGAGCATAGGTGTGAGTGTGAGTGAAACGAACAGTGAAACTAAGACGCCAAATGTAACAACCACCCCAAAGGATTTAAAGAACATGCCAATAATGCCATCCATGAAAATGACAGGCGCAAAAATACATACTAATGACAGAGACGCGGCGATAACAGCAAAAGTGACTTCTCGAGAGCCGTTAATGGCTGCTGAGATTGGGTTCTTGTCTATACTTTCTCGATGGCGATAGATGTTTTCAAGAACAACAATTGCATCATCAACAACGACCCCAATCAGTAGTAATAATCCAAGCAATGTCATTGAATTAAATGTGTAGCCTGAGAAATACATCACTGCAATTGCGCCTAATAGCGATACTGGAATTGCTGTGGCGATAATTAAAGTGGAGCGCAAGGATCTTAAGAAAATGAATACAACTAACGCTGCTAAAAATGTGCCTGTGAACAAATGCTCTTTGAGTGATGAAACCATTTGGTTGATAAAAATGGAGTCATTTGTTGATATGTCTATATTCATTCCTTGCGGAAGATTCGGGCGAATTTCTTCATTAAGACGGCGTTCTACTTCTTTAATGATTTCGACAGTATTTGAGTTGGCAATTTTTACAATCCCTAAGCCAACAGTGGGCTTGCCGTTGTAACGAGCTACTTGTCGATTGTCCGTAATGCTGTCTTCAATATTTGCAACATCTTTTAGACGTACAGGTGCTCCGTCTTTATGCTGAATGATTAAATTACCGAGATCTTGTACGTTATGAAATTCAAGGTCTAATTTGAGTAATTTTTCAGTTTGTGAACTGACTAAAAATCCACCAGGAAGCTGAACATGTTCACGATTAAAAGCGTTAATCAGATCAGTAGAGCTTAGTTTGTAAGCTGCCATTCTATCTGGGGATAAATTGACTCTAATTACACGATCACGACGCCCCCCTAAAGTGACTTCGCCGACTCCGTTGATTGTCTCAAGTTTCTTTTTCAGTACATTAGTTGCGTAAAGATTCAGTTGTTGAATCGTTCTGTCACCAGTAAGCGCTAACCAAATCACCGCTTGTGCGTTGGAGTCTACTTTTTGAACGGTGGGTGGGTCGGTATCTTGTGGGAGGCGGCGAAGTACTTGGCTCACTTTTGCCTGTACTTCGTTATAAGCGACATCAATGTTTTTATTGAGCGCAAAAGTGATTGTGATTGTTGAGACCCCTGGCGAGGATGATGATTGAATGTGATCAATGCCAGGAGTTGTATTAATTGCAGACTCAATAATGCTAGTAATGCTTGCATCTACAACATCTGGGTTCGCACCCTTGAGCGTAGTGTTAACCATGATGATTGGGAAATCAATCGAAGGAATGCGATCTACACCAATTCGTTGATAAGAGATTATGCCAAAAAGGACAATAACCGCAGATAGCATCCACGCGAAAACGTGGCGTTTAATGGAAAGCTC
>JBEDFH010000007.1:0-9980 GCA_041175265.1 Pseudomonadota bacterium
ACCATCACCAATCATGCTGTTTTTAATTTCAACAAAGTTTCCAATATGCGCATGATCTGCGATTTCAGCACCTGGGCGCAATCGTGCATAAGGACCTAATTTACATCCCGCATTTACTTGGGCTTGCTCAATATGCGTATAGGCTGCAATTTCTGTACCTGAGCCGATGGTGCTATTTTTAATCACACAATAGGGGCCAATTTTGACGTTATCAGCCAAGGTAACTTCACCCTCGAATACACAGCCAACATCAATTTCTACATCTTTACCTATTTTCAAATCGCCACGTACATCAATTCTGAATGGATCTTGTAATGTTGCACCCGCATTCATCAACGCTGTTGCATAACGCATTTGATATACACGTTCCAACCCAGAAAGATCCCCTTTGGAATTCACACCCTCTACTGACGACTCATCATTAGTCACTTCTGCTGCAACCTGATGCCCATCTTTTACAGCGAGCGCCACAATGTCTGTCAGATAATATTCACCCTGCGCGTTGTTATTACTGAGCTGTCCTAACCAAGCTTTTAAATGCTGATTATTCGCGGCGATGATGCCTGTGTTCACTTCCGTAATTTGTCTTTGCTGCTCAGTAGCATCTTTATGCTCAACAATCGCTTCAATAGAAGCTTGTGCATTGCGAACAATACGGCCATATCCTGCTGGATTTGTTTTATTCACTGTCAGCAAACCTAAGGCCTTCGTCTTATTTAACAAAGTCTCACAGCTAGTTCGACTCAGCAATGGCACGTCACCAAGTAATATCAGTGTCGTCGCATCTTGGTCTAAGTGTGGTGCAGCTTGTAGCACGGCATGGCCGGTTCCCAACTGTTCTTTTTGTTCAACCCAGATAATATTTTCATGAGGGAAGGCTTCTGGGACAGCATTACCGCCGTAACCATAAACCACAATAATTTTGCCTGGCTTTAATTGCTTCGCCGCATCAATCACATGTTGTAATAATGCTTTACCCGCTAATTTATGCAGCACTTTTGGCATCAGCGATTGCATACGAGTGCCTTTTCCGGCGGCAAGAATGACGATATTGAGTGATTGAGTTGTCATATTTGGATTAACTAATTACACGCATTAAATTGAATTGTTTCATTGTAATTGAATACAGACTTGATAACAAAAAAGGCAGCCTAAGCCGCCTTTTTTGTTTAACATTTTCGCTAAGAAGCGAACAATATTAATGTACGTTTTTGCGAAGTTTTGCGATGGCTTGTAATTGCGCCAAAGCTTCAACCAATTCTGATTGTGCTGCAGCGTAATTAACTTCACTTGCATTGCTTTTCAAGGTCTCTTCAGCCAAACGTTTAACTTCCAACGCCTTAGCTTCATCTAAATCATGACCGCGAATCGCAGTGTCTGCAAGCACAGTGACCAAACCTGGCTGAACTTCTAGAATGCCGCCAGAAACGAAGATTAATTGCTCTTCGCCGTTCTCTGGTAATTTAATACGCAATGCACCTGGTTTAATGCTTGTTAGCATTGGTGTATGGCGTGGATAAATACCAACTTCACCCATAATCGCAGGTGCGACAACAAATTCTGCCTCACCTGAGAAAATAGATTCTTCAGCACTCACTACATCGATTTGTATTGTTGTTGCCATATTGGTTACCTATTTGCTTTCTGTCTGTTTAAGCTAATGAACTTGATAGCCAATTACAGAGTTTTAGCTTTTTCAACAGCTTCTTCAATAGCACCAACCATGTAGAAAGCTTGTTCTGGTAAGTGATCGTAATCACCGTTAACAATACCTTTGAAACCTTTGATAGTTTCTTTTAATGGTACGTATTTACCAGGCGCGCCTGTAAACACTTCCGCTACGTGGAATGGTTGTGACAAGAAACGTTGGATTTTACGTGCACGGGCAACAGCCAATTTATCTTCTGGTGCCAATTCGTCCATACCAAGAATCGCGATAATGTCACGCAACTCTTTGTAACGTTGTAATGTTTGTTGAACGCTACGTGCAACTGAGTAATGCTCTTCACCAACGATTAATGGATCCAATTGACGTGATGTTGAGTCAAGTGGGTCAACCGCTGGATAAATACCCAATGAAGCGATGTCACGTGACAACACAACTGTTGAGTCCAAATGTTGGAATGTTGTTGCTGGTGATGGATCAGTCAAGTCATCCGCAGGAACGTAAACCGCTTGAATAGAAGTAATAGAACCAACTTTAGTTGATGTAATACGTTCTTGTAAGCGACCCATTTCTTCTGCCAATGTAGGTTGGTAACCCACAGCTGATGGCATACGACCTAGCAACGCTGATACTTCAGTACCAGCCAATGTGTAACGGTAGATGTTATCCACGAAGAACAAGATATCACGGCCTTCGTCACGGAATTTCTCAGCCATTGTCAAACCTGACAACGCAACACGTAAACGGTTGCCTGGTGGTTCGTTCATTTGACCAAACACCATCGCTACTTTTGATTCTGCCATGTTGTCTAGTTTAATAACGCCAGCTTCAGCCATTTCATGGTAGAAGTCGTTACCTTCACGAGTACGTTCACCAACACCCGCAAACACTGACAAACCTGAGTGCTCTTTAGCAATGTTGTTAATTAATTCAAGCATGTTAACTGTTTTACCTACACCAGCACCGCCGAACAAACCAACTTTACCGCCCTTAGCAAACGGACATACCAAGTCAATCACTTTAATACCAGTTTCCAACAAGTCTACTGATGGAGATAACTCTTCAAAAGTAGGTGCATGTTGGTGAATTTCACGACGTTCATCAGTTGCGATTGGACCAGCTTCGTCGATTGGACGACCTAAAACGTCCATCACACGACCTAGTGTCGCTGTACCAACAGGAACTGAAATACCAGCGCCAGTTGCTTTAACTGCCATGCCACGGCGTAAACCGTCGCTTGAACCCATCGCAATGGTACGAACAATACCGTCACCTAATTGCTGTTGAACTTCGAATGTCAGGCCAGCTTCTGCTGTAGAACCTGCTTCGTCTAATACCAAGGCTTCATAAACCTTAGGCATTTGGTCACGTGGAAATTCCACGTCAACAACAGCGCCGATACACTGTACAACTTTACCTTGACTCATCTTAATGATCCCCATCTATGCTTAATTCGATTTTATATTCGATATTGATGTCGCTATTAACCCGATACCGCTGCCGCACCACCGACGATTTCAGAAATTTCTTTCGTAATCGCTGCTTGACGCGCTTTGTTATAAACCAGTTTCAATTCGCCAATCACAGTCTTCGCATTATCAGAAGCAGCCTTCATCGCGACCATACGAGCACTTTGCTCAGACGCCATGTTTTCAGCCACTGCTTGATAAATTACTGATTCAACATAACGAACCATTAAATCATCAATCACCACTTGTGCATCAGGCTCATAGATATAATCCCAATGTCCTTGTGGCGCTCCAAGATTTTCACCTGAAAGTGGTAAAAGTTGATCCACTTTGGTTTCTTGTTTCATGGCGTTAATAAATTTGTTGTACACAACATACAACTGATCAATTTCACCTGCAACGTAGGCATCCAACATCACTTTGATTGGGCCGATCAGTTTTTCCATTTGTGGTGCATCGCCTAAGCCTGTCAATTGCGATTGAACATTCGCATTGATACGGCTCATAAAGCCAAGGCCTTTATTACCGATTGCACACACTTTTACAGAAAGATTTTCAGCTTCCCAAGCCTGCATTTGATTCACAGCAACACGAAGCACGTTGGTATTTAAACCACCACACAAACCTTTGTCTGAGGTTACAACGATGACACCAACGTTTTTAACGTTGTCACGTTTAACCAAAAAAGCATGCTTGTACTCTGGCTCAGCATGAGACATGTGAGCCGCTACATTGCGAATCTTTTCTGCGTATGGACGGGCAGCACGCATACGATCCTGCGCTTTACGCATTTTCGATGCTGCCACCATTTCCATGGCTTTAGTGATCTTGCGTGTATTTTCTACACTCTTGATCTTGGTTCTAATTTCCTTACTACCGGCCATTATTTAACTCCAGCTAAGTAAGTATTAATAAGCGCTATTGGCTTTAAAGTCTTCAATCGCTTTCGACAATTCTTTGTCGTCGTCTTTTGAAAGATCTAATGTTGATTCAATACGATCAACCAAGCCTTTGTATTTAGCTTTAATGAATGCATGTAATGCTGATTCAAATGCCAATACTTTAGTTACAGGCACGTCATCCAAGTAACCTTGGTTAGCTGCTTGCAAACTGATTGCCATTTCTGAAACAGAAAGTGGCAAGTATTGAGCTTGTTTCATCAATTCAGTCACTAAACGACCACGCTCCAATTGCTTACGTGTTGCTTCGTCCAAGTCAGATGCAAACTGAGCAAACGCAGCCAATTCACGGTACTGAGCAAGCGCCAAACGCACACCGCCACCAAGTTTCTTAACAACTTTAGTTTGCGCTGCACCACCAACACGTGACACAGAAATACCAGCGTTAATCGCAGGACGAATACCAGCATTGAACAAGTCAGTTTCCAAGAAAATCTGACCATCAGTAATCGAAATTACGTTTGTTGGAACGAATGCAGAAACGTCACCAGCTTGTGTTTCAATAATTGGCAACGCAGTCAATGAACCTGTTTTACCTTTTACTTCACCATTAGTGAATTTTTCTACGTACTCTTCGTTTACACGAGCTGCACGCTCTAATAGACGTGAGTGGAGATAGAACACATCGCCTGGATAAGCTTCACGGCCTGGTGGACGACGTAGTAACAATGAAATTTGACGGTAAGCAATCGCTTGTTTTGTCAAATCATCATAAATAATCAATGCATCTTGACCACGGTCACGGAAGTACTCACCCATCGTACAACCAGCGTATGGTGCAATAAATTGCAACGCAGCTGAATCAGATGCTGAAGCAGCAACGATGATGGTGTACTCAAGCGCACCGTATTGTTCAAGTTTACGTACCACGTTAGCAATTGTTGAAGCCTTTTGGCCAACAGCAACGTAGATACAGGTCATGTTTTGACCTTTTTGGTTAATAATCGCGTCAACTGCAACAGCAGTCTTACCAGTTTGACGGTCACCAATAATCAACTCACGTTGACCACGGCCTACTGGAACCATTGAGTCAATCGCTTTAATACCAGTTTGTACAGGTTGTGAAACTGATTTACGAGCAATAACGCCTGGCGCAACTTTTTCAATTTTGTCAGTCATTTTTGCATTGATTGGGCCTTTGCCGTCGATTGGACGACCAAGCGCATCAACTACACGACCGATAAGTTCTGGACCAACTGGCACTTCCAAAATACGACCTGTACATTTACAGATGTCGCCTTCAGTAATGTGCTCGTAATCACCTAGAACAACGGCACCAACTGAGTCACGCTCAAGGTTTAACGCTAAACCGAATGTGTTGCCTGGGAACTCGATCATTTCACCAGCCATTACATTTGATAAGCCGTGAATACGAACAATACCGTCAGTAACTGAAACTACAGTACCTTGTGTACGTGCTTCAGCAGTCGTGGAAAAATTTTCCAGTCTGCTTTTAATCAGTTCACTGATTTCTGATGTTGATAACTGCATTTTTATGTCTCCTGACCTAGATGGTCTAACCTTTTAAGTGTTCTAACCTTTAAGCGTGTATGCAAGTGACTGTAATTGGCCGCGTACTGATGCATCGATCACTGTATCGCCAACGACAATTTTGATCCCGCCAATTAATTCAGGATCCAATTTCACTTGAGCTTCAATTTTTTTACCGAACTTAGCTTCAAGTTGCTTTACAAGCTCTTTTACTTGAGCGTCAGTCGGTTTTGCAGCCGCTGTCAATTCCGCCTCTAAAGTACCTTCATCTTCTGCTTTCAACTCTTCAAAAGCTGCAACAATATCAGCAACAATTACGAGTCGATTATTTTCAACAAGTAATTTCACCAAGTTCACTGCCGCATCGCTTAATTTGCCGTCAAAAATTGCCAACAAAATGCGTGAAAGTTCGCTAGAAGGTAGTTTAGGATCATCAATCAAGGCTTTAACTTGGGCGTCATCTGACACCGCAGCAATTAAAGCCAATTCATCTGACCACTTAGCTAGCGCTTTGTTATCCTTAGCCAAGCGGAATACCGCTGTGGCATAAGGTCTTGCTATCGTTATCGCTTCAGCCATGATTTAGCAAGGCCTCCTAAAGCTCTTGAGCGATAGCAGTTAAGATCTCTGCGTGCGCTTTAGCGTCAATTTCTTTACGCAAGATTTTTTCTGCGCCTGCGATAGCAAGTGTAGACACTTGTTGACGCAAACCTTCTTTAGCGCGGTTAATCTCTTGCTCGATTTCAGCTTTTGCACCAGTGATAATGCGATCGCCTTCAGCTTTAGCTGTGCCTTTTGCATCTTCAACGATTTGTGTCGCGCGCTTTTCAGCTAATGACAAAATCTCTGATGCTTTTTGCTTGGCTTCAGCTAGCGCTTCTGCAGCGCGTTTTGAAGATTGCTCAAGCTCAGCACGGCCTTTTTCGCCAGCTGCTAAGCCATCAGCAATTTCTTTTTGACGCGTTTCAATTGCATTAAGCAGAGGTGGCCACACAAATTTCATAGTGAACACAATAAGCACAAAGAATGCTATCGCTTGTGCTACTAGTGTGAATCCAATATCCATTTTTGCTCCTGTGCTTTAATAAGCTAATAAAGTGAATTTAAGAGCTTAGTGAGCAACTACGCTTAATAATGGGTTAGCAAATGCAAACATCATTGCAAGACCAACACCGATAATGAATGAAGCATCGATCAAACCCAATAGCAAGAATACTTTACCTTGCAATGCTGGGATCATTTCTGGTTGACGTGCAGCGCCTTCTAAGAAGCTAGCACACATGATACCGATACCGATACAAGCGCCAGCAGCACCTAAACCGATGATTAGGCCAATACCAATGCCTGTGTATGCTTGAATCATTGCTAAAAATTGAACAGCTTCCATTACTTTTCCTTTCAAATTGAGGGATCTTACAAACTAACTAAAAACAAAACTACAGAACTACAAACTAAAACAAAACTACTAAAACTTAATGACTTTCATGCGCCATCGCTAAGTAAACAACGGTTAGCATCATGAAAATAAATGCTTGCAAAGCTACGATTAGAATGTGGAAGATTGACCAACCAGCACCTAAGATTGCACCTGCGATTGTACCTGTTACGCCTGTGGCTGCCCACAAACCTAGCAACAAGAAAATCACTTCGCCAGCATACATGTTGCCAAACAATCGCAATGAATGTGAAAGTGGCTTAGAAACATATTCGATTAAGTTAAATAAGAAGTTGGCTGGCCAGATCAATGGATTGGTGCCAAATGGTGAACAGAATAATTCGTGAATCCAACCGCCAAGACCTTTTGCTTTAATTGCAAAGAAGATCATTAGGAACCATACGGTTAGCGCTAATGCAAATGTAGTGTTGATATCAGAAGTAGGAACGCTACGCCATTTTTCAACACCGACAGCGGCCAAGCCTTTAGCAACAACATCGATAGGTAAGAAGTCCATCGCATTCATTAACAATACCCAAACAAATACTGTCATCGCAGCTGGCGCAATAAATGAGTGACGGTTACCGTGATAAATGTTTTTGACTTGGTCATCAACGAAACCAAATAGCAACTCAATGAATGCTTGACGTTTTGTTGGTACACCAGCAGTAGCACCACGAACAACCCACCAGATTAGGCCCATTGCAATCACACCAAGCAATACTGACATCACTAAAGTATCTACGTGGATAGTCCAGAAACTTCCTTCACCAATTGATTGAGTGTTGAAAGATAGATGATGCGAAATATAACCAGATGGTGTTAATGCGTGTTCTGTCGCCATAAACTCTAACCCTTGAAATCTTTAAATATTTATTTTTTATCAAGACCGACAAATGTCGCGCCTGACAATATCGCTGATGCCGCTAATCCTAATATCAAAGCAATTGGCACCAATTGCTGATAAAGCTTGAATGTCAAAAACAAAAGTAGTGCAATCACAATGATTTTCACAGCTTCGGCTTTTAACATTGCAATTAAAATTGCACCAGCCTCATGTTTTTTATCACCAGTTTTAGCAATTAAGGCGCCGCAAAAGCCACCGATTACCGCCGACAATCCGCCAGCTAATGCTGAAACTGCCGCATGCGTTCCCGCCAAAAAAAATGCTAGTAATGCAACCACAGATGTCGCTAACAATTGCCATTTGGCCATCTGCTTATAAATATCTGCGGTTTTCATATTGTCCATTTACCTACAACTTTTCGGCAAAACAACGTTATGCTTTATAACGTGAAGTCCGCGATTGTATTGTTTAATTAAGTTTAAGTCTAGCCATGCAGGCGAGATTTAGCGTAATTTTGCAACAACGTCATCTAACTGATCGAGGTTGGAATAACGTATTTTTAAAGTGCCAGCGCCATTTTTTGCGGCATCAATAATAACCACAGCGCCCAATGCCTGAGACAATTCTTCCTGCAATCGCACCACGTCTCTATCTTTTGCCATGACTTTTGAAGCTGCAGGTTTCGTCGCTGACAATCCTTTTACCAATTGCTCTGCATCACGGACAGATAAATTGTTCTGAACAATCTGCTCGGCCGCCATTAATTGCTTAGCGCCATCAAGCGATAATAAAGCACGAGCGTGACCCATATCCAATTGTGATTGCATTAACATTTCTTGCACATTCGCATGGAGATTTTGTAAGCGTAAAAGGTTAGTCACAGCACTTCTTGAGCGACCAACAGCTTGCGCAGCAGCTTCATGCGTCATATCGAACTCATCGATTAACCGTTTAATACCATTCGCTTCTTCGATTGGATTAAGGTTTTCACGCTGAATATTCTCAATCAAGGCCATCGCCAAAGCGGCTTCATCAGGAATATCTTTAACAATGACAGGCACTTCAAGCAAGCCCGCTAACTGTGAAGCTCTCCAACGACGTTCACCGGCAATAATCTCGTATTGATCTTGTGCAATGGCTCGCACAACAATCGGCTGCATAATGCCTTGCGCTTTAATCGAGTCTGCCAGACTCATCAAAGAGGCCTGATCCATATGCGTTCTTGGCTGATATTTACCTGGGCGCAGCTGCGTCACAGCAACCGTCATTAAACTGCTTGTGTTATTTGCGGAAGACTCATCGCCCGCCAACAAAGCATCCAGACCGCGACCCAAACCTTTAAGTTTTACCATGCTAAATTCCTAAATCATTCATTCTATATTTGCGTTAAGCCGCTACTTTTTTACTGCGTTCAATAATTTCTTTAGCAAGCTCCAAATAAGCCTGCGCACCTTTTGATGCCTTGTCATAAATCAATGCTGGCAACCCATGACTTGGCGCTTCAGCCAGCCTGATATTTCTTGGGATAACGGTGTTGTAAACCTTATCACCGAAATGCGTTACCAATTGTGCTGAAACTTGCTGTGCCAACATATTGCGATTATCAAACATTGTTCTTAACAGCCCCTCAATTTCCAAGGCACCGTTTAAATGCGTACGCACTTTTTTGATGGTATTCACTAAATCAGACAATCCCTCCAACGCATAGTACTCACATTGCATTGGAATCATCACTGCATCGGCAGCAGTTAAAGCATTGACGGTCACCAAATTAAGTGCAGGCGGACAATCCAAAAGCACATAATCGTATTGGTCTTGAACAGAAGTAAGCGCTAGCTTTAGTCGAGTCTCTCGCCCAATTTCGTTGACAAGCTCAACTTCGGCGCCAGCCAAGTTTCGATTAGCAGGCACAATATCAAAACGACCTTTTTCAGCCGTTTGAATGACCTCTTTCATCGTTTTTTCGCCAATTAGCACATGGTAAATCGTCTGCTTTAAGAAAGCCTTATCAACACCACTACCAGTAGTAGCGTTGCCTTGAGGGTCCAAATCAATCGTCGTTTTACCAACCCCGCCTTTTTGATTAGTTATGGCTAAAATGCGCATGGCTCAA
>JBEDFH010000008.1:0-9688 GCA_041175265.1 Pseudomonadota bacterium
TTTGGGCGGTTTGCGTTTGGATCAAGCTCTGCAGCGCATGCTGCCTGAGCACTCTCGTTCAAGGCTGCAAGCTTGGATTAAAGAGGGCTTGATTAAATTAAATGGTGAATTAGCTACTGCAAAGACTAAAGTGTGGGGCGGTGAGCAGGTTCTAGTTCATGCGCAAGAGAAGCCAGAAGTTAGTGCCTTTGTTGCCGAAGATATTCCTTTGGATGTTGTATTTGAAGATGAGCATATCTTAGTGATTAATAAGCCCGCTGGAATGGTTGTCCATCCAGCAGCGGGTAATTGGAATGGCACCTTGTTAAATGCAATTTTGCATCATGTGCCTCATGCAAACGAGTTGCCGCGTGCAGGTATTGTGCATCGCCTAGATAAGGACACCAGTGGCTTGCTTGTTGTTGCTAAGACTTTAGCGGCTCAAACAAGTTTAGTACGTCAATTGCAAGCAAGAACGGTTAAGCGTGAATATCGCACTATTGTTTGGGGCCAAGTTTGGCGTAATGGCAAAATAGATCAACCGATCGGACGTCATTCGCATTCGCGTACCAAGATGGCCATTAATCGTATGGGTAAGCCAGCAGTGACACGTTATGAGGTATTGGAACGTTTTGCAGTTCATACTTACATGCGATGCAATCTCGAAACAGGACGTACGCATCAGATTCGTGTGCACATGCAGTTCCTTAAGGCGCCTATTGTAGGTGATCCGGTTTATGGCTTTCGTTCCATTATTCCATTGAGAGCAATGACACAGACGTTGCGTGATTTTGTGCAGGAGTTTGATAGACAAGCACTACACGCCATAAAGTTGGGATTGATTCATCCAGCGACTAATGAGCCGATGGAATGGCAAATTGAGCTGGCGGATGATATGAAAGCTTTGCTAGAAGCCATGCGTCACGAAGATCCACCTTTGGATGATGAAGAGCACTTTGAATTCTCTGAAGGTCCTTATTTGTCAGATGAGGATTACGAAGATGATGACGAACTTTACGATGAAGACGATTCGGATTTAGATGAGGCAGATTTGCTAGCTGATGGTGAGGATGTTGAATAATTCGGATTTAATTATTCCGGACTGGCCGGCGCCGTCTACTGTTCATGCAATTCAAACCACTAGGCAAGGTGGCTTTAGTAACGCGCCGTTTAAAAGTCTAAATTTAGCTGCCCACGTTCAAGATCATCCAATCACGGTTGTTAAAAATAGGCAGTTATTGAATCAATTTGTACCTAGTGAGCCAGTTTGGTTAAATCAAGTGCATGGTATCAATGTGATTGATGCGGGTTTAAGTGCTTGTGTCCAAGATGCCGATGCTTCATTTACAACACAAACTAACGTTGTTTGTGTGACGATGACAGCCGATTGTTTGCCTGTGTTGCTTTGTGATAAACAGGGGACGGCTGTTGCTGCAATTCATGCTGGCTGGCGAAGTCTTTGTGATGGTGTAATTGAGCACACTGTAAGAGCGATGGGCGTTGAGGCGAAGGACTTGTTAGCTTGGCTAGGACCCGCCATTGGTCCAGATGCTTTTGAAGTGGGTTCTGAAGTTCGTCAGGCTTTTATTGAAAAAGACGCTAACGCAACAAAAGCATTCCAGCCTCATGCTAATAAATGGTTAGCTAATCTATATCTTATCGCTACACAAAGGCTGAATAATGTTGGTGTCAAAGCTATTTATGGCGGTGGTGATTGTACCTACAGCTCTCCTGAGCGATACTTCTCTTTTAGGCGTGATGGAATTACTGGGCGCATGGCAACCATGATTTGGTTGGCGAAGCCGGCAAGTGACTAAGTCTGTATAATAATGTCTTTATCTCAATAGCTTTTTACCCAATGATCCTAACGCAATTTTCAACATTAACTTGGATAGTCGCCATTAGTTTACTTGGTGGTTTACTGAGTGTGATTTGTGCTGGACTTGTAGCCATGAGTGCCCGTACTCAATGGATTCCAATGTTGATTAGTTACGCGATTGGAGCAATGTTAGGCGCAGTATTTTTAGAAATATTACCGCATGCGTTTCGCGAAGCGACAAGCGTTGAAAATATGGCAGCAACCGTTTTGTTTGGTATTTTGTTGTTTTTTGTTTTAGAAAAGCTAGTGCTTTGGCGGCACTGTCACGGCGAGCACTGTGAAGCGCATGCAATGCATACTGAGCAAGAGTGTCAAGCACATGAAGTGCAAAGTACGAAATATAAAACCGTCACTGAGAAAGCACCTTCTATCAGTAAATCACATCATCACATTCATGACTCCGGTCGAAGTGGCATGATGATTATGGTAGGGGATACTTTTCATAATTTTGTTGATGGCATTTTAATTGCCGCTGCTTTTATGATTGATATTCGTCTAGGTACAGTGACAGCGATTGCCATTATTGCCCATGAAATTCCGCAAGAAGTTGGCGATTTTTTGATTCTGCTCCATTCTGGCTATAGCAAAAAACAAGCATTCTTGTTTAATCTGCTTTCAAGTTTAGCGACCGTTGTTGGTGGTGTTTTAGCTTACTTTGCTTTGCAGACTGTTGCTGGCTGGATACCAACAATATTAGGGCTTGCGGCGGCAAGTATGCTTTATGTTGCCGTGGCGGATTTGATTCCTGGTTTACATAAACGTACAGAGCTTAAAGCAACGATGGCGCAAGTTGCTTTGATTGCATTAGGGATTAGTTCTATTTGGTTAACTAAATTCGTGCTTGAATAAGATTAATCAATCTCGGCTTTGTTTTTATTACGTTTTCTTTGAGGCGCTCCTAATATCCAGAGCAGTAGTGCGCAAGGTAGAAGTCCGTAAAATATAAAAGTCATGACGCCTGCCACCAATGAAGTTTCACTAACAGCCATTAAAAAGGCAACGTAAAGCCAAGCAATCGCAATAATGTACATTTTTATAGGTTAATTCTCATGAGCACAAACACATCACCAAAAGTCGGATTCGTTTCTTTAGGGTGTCCTAAAGCAGGATCTGACGCAGAACGTATTTTGACCCAATTGCGTGCTGAAGGCTACGAAATATCGGGGACTTATGAAGATGCCGACTTGGTGGTGGTCAACACATGCGGCTTCATTGATAGCGCAGTTGAAGAGTCATTAGATGCCATTGGTGAAGCGATTAATAAAAACGGTAAGGTGATTGTGACTGGCTGTTTGGGTGCAAAGAGTGGTGTGGTACAGAACGCGCATCCTAGTGTGCTTGCTGTTACTGGGCCTCATGCATTGGAAGAAGTGATGACAGCTGTCCATGCTAATTTGCCTAAACCGCATGATCCATATGTCGATCTAGTACCAGCACAAGGTGTGCGTTTAACGCCAAGTCATTATGCTTATTTAAAGATTTCTGAAGGCTGTAATCACCGTTGTAGCTTCTGCATTATTCCAAGCATGCGTGGAGATTTAGTGAGCCGTCCAGTAGGTGAAGTGTTGAATGAGGCTGAAAACCTTGTCAATGCCGGCGTTTCAGAAATTCTCGTTATTTCTCAAGATACTTCAGCTTATGGTGTAGACGTAAAATACCGCAGTGGATTTTGGAATGGTCGGCCAGTTAAAACGCGCATGACTGAATTAACTAAATCATTGAGTGAGCTTGGAGTTTGGGTTCGCTTGCACTACGTGTATCCATATCCGCATGTTGATGAAGTGATTCCTTTGATGGCTGATGGCCTTATTTTGCCTTATCTCGATGTGCCATTTCAGCACGCTAGCCCTCGCATCTTAAAAGCCATGAAGCGTCCTGCAAGCAGTGAAAATAACTTGGCCCGTATCAAGGCTTGGCGTGATATTTGCCCGGATATTACCGTGCGCAGTACCTTTATCGCAGGCTTCCCAGGTGAAACAGAAGATGACTTCCAAATGTTGCTCGACTTTTTAGAAGAGGCGCAATTGGATCGCGTAGGTTGCTTTACCTATTCTGCAGTCGATGGCGCCTTAGCCAATGCGCTACCTGATCAAGTGCCGGAAGAAGTTAAACAGGAACGTTTGGCTCGTTTTATGGAAGTTCAGGAGCGTATTAGTGCTGCGAAGTTACAATCAAAAGTCGGTACTATGCAAACCGTGCTTGTCGATGAGCTGGTTGAGGATGAAGAAGGTAACATTGAAGCTATTGGCCGTACCAAAGCAGATGCACCTGAAATTGATGGTGTTGTTTATCTGGCTGATGCAGAGGGATTAAATCCAGGAGATTTTGTAGAGGTTGAAATCTATGATGCCGATGGGCATGATCTTTGGGGCGGTCCACCGCAAAGTTAATTTTAAGAAAATAAATCTGGCAATATCGGAGCAGGTCGTTCGCTATCTGCTCTATCTTCGAGAAAGTCTAGGGTTAATGGGCAGCGTGTCGGTTTTTTGACAGCTTTTCGACGTTTGGGAGTTGTTGCATCCAAGTCAATATAGGGTGTTTGACTTACACGAATATAGCCTGAGCTAGATAGTTTGTCTGCAGTAGTTTCAAACAGACTGAGTGGGTTATCTATGTTTTGCAGGGTGATGTTGGCTCTTGTGACTTTAAGCACGTTATACATCACAAACTTACCTGTGGTTTGTTTGCCGTAAATTTCACCTACGTGGACTTCCACACAGCACCCCTAAGCAATTGATGGCTGAATCTTAGCCGCTAAGCACATTATTCACAAGTCCGTTTTTTTGCTTTGAACCATTAAACGCGTTTATCGTCCTATTAATGTGTTGTTAATTTAAAGAGAATTAAATGAAAAACTTATTGAAACTTGTTTTTGGGGTCGTGATGGGTTCAAGTCAGATGGCTAATGCTGCTTGCAGTGATTTATACAATCACCAATTTGATACTTTGCAAGGCCAAAAAATAAACTTGTGTGATTATCAGAATAAGCCAATTCTAGTAGTGAATACTGCAAGTAAGTGCGGTTTCACGCCCCAATTTGAAGTGCTCGAGTCTATGTCTAGTAAATACAAAGGTAAGCTTTTAGTGATTGGCTTTCCATCCAATGACTTTAAACAAGAGCTTGCTGGTAATAAAGAAGTCGGGGAGTTTTGTATCAAAACTTATTCAGTTAAATTCCCGATGGTTGTTAAAACATCAGTCGTTGGTGCTAACGCTAATCCACTTTATAAAGAATTGGTTGCCGTCACTAAACAAGCACCGATGTGGAATTTTCATAAGTATCTAATTCTTCCTGAAGCTAAACAGGTTTATTCTTATACCAGTGATGTTCAACCTGACGCGCCAGAGGTAATGGATAAATTAAAGCCATTCTTAAAGTAGTTTAGGTTGTAAAATGCGGCATGACTGATATAACCATTCCCTTTGCCGCATTAAGCCCTGATGTTATTTTGGATGCAATAGATCATTTGGGGCTTGTCACTGATGGTCGCGTGCTAGCTTTAAATAGCTATGAAAATAGAGTCTATCAAATTGGTATTGACGCCGCCTCGCCGATTGTCGCCAAATTCTACAGACCACATCGCTGGTCTGATATTTCTATATTAGAAGAGCATCAGTTTGTTAAGACCTTAGCGGAAAATGAAATCCCTGTTGTCGCACCAACGGTGGTTGATAATCAAACCTTATTTTCTTTTCGGGATTTTAAGTTTTCAATTTTCCCTAAGCATGGAGGTAGAGCGCCTGATTTAGATCAAAAAGGCGTTTTAGAATGGATAGGGCGCTTCATTGGCCGTATTCATGCGGTGGGGAGCTTACAGCCATTTCAGCATCGTCCAAATTTAGATATTCACACATTTGGCGAAATCCCAAGTCAGTATTTATTAAGTCATGGTTTTCTTCCTAATGATTTGCTAGCGGTATATCAAAGTGTTGTGAATCAAGCTTTAGATGGTGTTAGGCGCTGTTTTGATAGGGCTGGAGACTTTGCCTCAATACGATTACATGGTGATTGCCATATGGGTAATTTATTGTGGACCGATGACGGGCCTCACTTTGTGGATTTTGATGATAGTCGTATGGGGCCAGCCATTCAGGATTTGTGGATGATGCTCTCTGGAGATCCTGAGGAGATGCGCTATCAATTTAATCAGATCTTGTCTGGGTATGAGGATTTTTATGAATTCAATTCGCGTGAGATTCATTTGGTTGAAGCATTAAGAACGCTCAGATTGATTCATTATTCAGCTTGGATTGCTAGTCGTTGGAATGATCCTGCTTTTACTGCTGCGTTTACTTGGTTTAATACTCAGCAATATTGGCAAGATAGGATTCTAGAATTGCGAGAGCAAATTTCGCTGATGGATGATCCTCCGCTAAGATTTGAAATTTCAGGTAATTGTTAATAAAAAAAGCCCCTATTTCAGGGGCTTTTTTATTAATTCAATTTATCTTTTTTGGAGGCTATTTTTTGAAGAATAATGGCAGATAGTTCCTCAATTGAGCGGCTGGTTGAATCGGCCCAGCTAATGCCTGCATTGCGCATTAAATTTTCAGCGGTGGCAATTTCTTGTTTGCAGTTTTCTAAAGATGCATATTTGCTATCTGGGCGTCGTTCGCTACGTACCGAATGAAGGCGTTCAGCTTTGATCGTTAAGCCAAAAATTTTGTCTGTGTGGGCGTGTAGCGCTGCTGGTAGGGTCCCACGTTCAAAATCTTCAGGAATAAGTGGGTAGTTAGCAGCTTTGATGCCGAATTGCATCGCAAGGTAAATACTCGTAGGCGTTTTTCCGCAACGTGACACACCTACTAAGATGACTTGTGCTTCTTCTAAGCCGCTGTTGGTCATTCCATCGTCGTGATTCAGTGTGAAATTGATTGCTTCCATGCGATCGGAGTAGCTGCTACCCATAATGCCGTGGGCAATCCCTGAGCCAGTCAGCGGTTGTTCGCCAAGTTCGATGCCTAAAGGATCTATAAATGCCGTAAACAAGTCAATAAAGTAGGCATCAGCTTCTTTAAGTGTGTTGCGTAAATCTAAATTACCTAAAGACATAATGACGACTGGACGAATACCATCTTGTGCAGTCGCTTTTAGAATAGATTGTTTTGCGATTTGAATTTTCTCTGGTGTGTCTGTGAATGGAAGACGTACTTGAGAAAATTCAGTGTGTGGGAAATGCTCTAATAGTTTACCTAGCGCACTGGCTGTAATGCCAGTGCTGTCTGAGATAAATAGTGCGGTACGTTTCATTAATCGCTTACTTAGTTAGCTTTTGCCAAGTTGCAACAACTGTATCAGGGTTAAGTGATACTGATTGAATACCTTCTTTAACAAGCCATTGTGCGAAATCTGGGTGATCTGAAGGGCCTTGACCGCAAATACCCACGTATTTTCCTAAGCGATTAGCAGTGCTGATGGCCATTTTTAACAATACCTTCACGGCATCATTACGTTCATCAAATCCGTCTGCCAGGATTCCTGAGTCACGGTCCATACCTAATGTAAGTTGTGTTAAGTCATTAGAGCCAATTGAGAAGCCATCGAAGTACTCTAAGAACTGTTCAGCAAGTAGGGCGTTAGATGGAATCTCACACATCATAATGAGACGCAAGCCGTTTTCGCCGCGTTTGAGGCCGTTTGCAGCCAATATGTCAGTGACTGCTTTTGCTTCTTCTAAAGTACGTACAAAAGGAATCATGATTTCAACGTTCACTAAACCCATTTCATCGCGGACTTTCTTCATGGCTTTACATTCCATTGCAAAGCACTCTTTGAAGTCTTCTGCCATATAACGAGCAGCACCGCGGAAACCAATCATCGGGTTTTCTTCGTCAGGTTCGTAGATGTCACCACCCACTAACTTTTTGTATTCATTTGATTTGAAGTCTGAAGTACGAACAATCACTGGTTTTGGGTAGAAAGCTGCGGCAATTGTTGCAACGCCTTCTGCCACTTTATCAATATAAAAATCAGTAGGGCTTGCATAACCACGTGCACGATTTCTAATTGTTGTTTGCATTGCAGCTGGCATTGCATCAACGTTGATAATCGCTTTTGGGTGAATGCCAACCATATTGTTAATTACGAACTCTAAACGGGCTAAACCAACACCGTCATTTGGGATTTTAGCGAAACCAAAAGCCATGTCTGGATTGCCAACGTTCATCATGATTTTACAAGGCGCTTTTGATAGTGCTGCTGTTGCTTGAGTGTTCACTGAATACTCAAGAGCGCCGTGGTATACAAAGCCTGACTCACCTTCAGCGCATGAAACAGTAACGACTTCACCTTCGCGCAGTACATCTGTTGCATTGACTGAGCCTACAATTGCAGGAATGCCTAATTCACGAGCAATAATTGCAGCGTGACAAGTACGGCCACCCCGGTTGGTCACTAGTGCGCTAGCGCGCTTCATCACTGGTTCCCAGTTAGGGTCTGTCATGTCAGCAACTAACACATCGCCTGGTTGTACTAAGTGCATTTCAGCTGGATCAAGTACGATGCGAACAGGACCTACGCCAATTTTTTGAGTAACTGCACGACCAACCACCATTGGTTTTGATGAGTGTTTTTCTAAAACAAATGATTCAGTCACATTATTGTTTGCTTCTTGTGACTTCACGGTTTCAGGACGTGCTTGCAAGATATACAGTTTGTTATCTACACCATTTTTGCCCCATTCAATATCCATTGGGCAGCCATAGTGCTTTTCAATAATCATCGCGTAATTTGCGAGTTCAAGAATATCTTCATTGGATAGTGAGTAACGATCGCTATCTGCTGGGTCTACGTCAACAGTGTGTGTGCTCTTGCCAGCTTGTGTCGCATCGCTGAATACCATTTTAATGAGTTTTGAGCCCATTGTACGGCGCACAATCGCTGGTTTACCTTGAGCGAGCAATGGCTTGTGTACATAGAACTCATCAGGATTTACTGCACCTTGCACCACGGTTTCACCTAGTCCGTATGATGAGGTAATGAATACAACGTCTTGGAAACCAGATTCTGTATCAATTGTAAACATCACGCCTGCGCAGCCGATGTCGCTTCTCACCATTTGCTGTACACCAGCTGATAGGGCAACGTCAGCATGAACAAAACCTTTGTGTACGCGATATGAAATTGCGCGGTCGTTGTATAAAGAAGCAAAAACCTCTTTAATTGCATGGAGAATATTGTCTAACCCTTGAATGTTCAGGAAAGATTCTTGTTGGCCAGCGAACGAAGCATCAGGTAAGTCTTCTGCTGTTGCAGAAGAGCGAACAGCGAAAGTAGCACCTTGACCTGATTTTGCCGTCAATGTTTCGTAGTTCTCAGCGATGGCCTTTTCTAGGGCTGCTGGAAATGGTGCTGCCATAATCCATTCGCGGATTTGCTTGCCGCAATTCGCTAATGCAATCGTGTCATCCACATTGAGTGATTCAAGTGCTGCAACAATTTTTGCATCTAGACCATTTTGTGCCAAAAATTCGCGGTATGCATCGGCAGTTGTCGCAAAACCTGTTGGTACGCGAACACCTTTTGCTGAGAGCTGTGAAATCATCTCGCCTAATGATGCATTTTTGCCACCGACTGAAGGCACATCTACATTTCGTAGATTTTCAAATGGAATAACGTGGGCTGACATAAAGAATCTCCATCTATTTACGTGATAAACTTACTTTGAAGCACGTAAACTTTTTTGTTTTCAGAGTGTTACGCATATTGTGATTTTAATTACTGACAATCACTTTGGTGCGTGTTTTGTAAAACCGATATTTTGCCCTATTAGGCATGTTCCTGTCACGTTATCAGCGCGATTGTTTTTAAAAAAATGATTATTTTTATAG
>JBEDFH010000009.1:0-12518 GCA_041175265.1 Pseudomonadota bacterium
GAATATTCGATTGGTGATTATGTGTTGTCTGGCGGAGAGTTGCCAGCCATGGTGTTGATGGATGCGATTGTCAGGCAATTGCCCGGTGCATTAGGGGATGCTGATTCTGCGATAGAAGATTCATTCGTAGATGGCTTACTAGATTGCCCGCATTACACTAGGCCGGAAGAGTATGCAGGTGCGAAAGTGCCTGATGTATTGACCTCAGGCAATCATGCAAAGATTAAACAGTGGCGCTTAAAAATGTCATTGAAAAGAACTCGGGACCAACGTCCCGATTTATTGGCCGTAAGGTCGTTGTCAAAAGAGGAATCTCGGCTGCTAAAAGAGCTTGATGTTGAGCTCGAAACTAAGCAGGAACAAGATTCGTATAACTAGAAGGAGCACGAAAGTGGCAAATATTATTGAAATGTTAGAAAAGGAAGAGATTGCGCGTTTAGGCAAAACAATTCCTAGCTTTGCACCAGGCGATACAGTGGTTGTTGGTGTGAACGTTGTTGAAGGTACACGTAAACGTGTGCAGGCTTACGAAGGTGTTGTGATTGCAATTCGCAACCGTGGCCTAAATTCTTCATTTATTGTACGTAAAATTTCATCAGGTGAAGGTGTTGAACGTACATTCCAAACTTACTCACCATTGATTGCAAGCATCGAAGTTAAACGCCGTGGTGATGTTCGCCGTAGCAAACTTTATTACTTGCGTGAGCGTTCAGGTAAATCTGCACGTATTAAAGAGAAATTACAAGCACGTGACCGTGAGGTTATGGCGCCAGCAGCAGAGTAAAAATGCGCCAGCAGCAGAGTAAAAATCGCTGTGAAATATCAAAAGCCCTAGATGAATGTCTAGGGCTTTTTTATTATCTGCAATATATAAAATTAGGCTAATATAAAACACATGGTGAAGCCTAGTTCTCAGCACGATACTGTCGTGATCAATGTTCCGTTTGGTGGAATTCGCATTGATATTCAAAGTGAATATGTTGTTGGTGTTGAGTTGTTTCTATGTCCACAACAAACACATGAAGTCATTAGCCAATTTGCAGAATACGTAGCCCATCAGATGAGTCAGTATTTTAAGCAAGCAAATTCAAGGCTGGATATTTCTTATGCGTTAGCAGGAACGCCCTTCCAAAAGCGTGTTTGGAGTGCCATATCAGATATTCCTGTGGGCGAAGTGCTGACTTACTCTGAGCTGGCAAGTCGAGTTGGTTCTGGATCGCGAGCGGTTGCGAATGCTTGTGGTGCAAATAAAGTCCCTTTGTTAATTCCATGCCATCGTGTTGTTGCCAAAAATGGCTTGGGAGGTTTTATGCAGGGCATTGAGGGTGGTTTAAGAATTAAGGAATGGTTATTGGCGCATGAATCAAAATAATCAGACCATTTTGGATGAATTTATTGATCGGATTTGGCTTGAAGAAGGCCTTGCCCGTAATACCTTGGATAGTTATCGCCAGGATCTTAGTCATTTCTCGATATGGCTAGAAAAAGATGCCGCTAAAGATTTATTGGAGGCTGAACAGTTCGATATTCAGCGTTACCTTGCATTTAAATTTCCTATTAGCAAACCAAGAAGTGTGAGTCGTTTAATAGCGAGTCTTAGAAGACTTTATCGATTCGCTTTGCGTGAAAATAGAATTACAGTTGACCCCACCTTGCAGATTGAATCGCCTAAATTGCCACGATCATTACCAAAAAGTTTAAGTGAGGATGATGTCGTTGCATTATTAAATGCGCCCAATTTAAATGACTCAATCGGCTTACGTGATCGCGCGATGCTGGAAATTCTGTATGCCAGTGGCTTACGTGTTTCTGAGTTGGTCGATCTTAAAGTGACCGAAGTGAGTTTGAGTGAAGGTGTGGTTAGAGTGACAGGTAAAGGTAGTAAGACGCGTTTGGTGCCGATGGGTGAGGTGGCGGTAGATTGGATATCACGTTATTTGAATGAGGCGCGGCCAGCCATTTTAGAAAAAAGATTAAGTGATAGCCTGTTTGTGACCCAGCGAGGTAGCAGTATGACGCGTCAGGCTTTTTGGTATTTGATTAAACGTTACGCTTTGGTTGCAGGCATTCATAAACCCATGTCGCCACATGTATTGCGTCATGCCTTTGCAACACATTTGTTAAATCATGGGGCGGATTTGCGGGTGGTGCAGATGTTATTGGGACATTCTGATATTTCAACCACGCAAATTTATACGCATGTGGCCCGCGAACGTTTAAAACAACTTCATACCGCGCATCACCCACGTGGATAATTAAGTTCTAGCGCCTCGCTCAATAATAACGCCAAGGGCTTTTACGCCTGGCAAGATGCCTGGTTTTGCGACTTTGATTTTGACCCATGGCGTGCCAAAGTCATTCATGATCATTTGGCACAAATCTTCAGCCAATGCTTCGACCAATTGAAATGATTTTATGGTGAGTTGCTCGCGAATCTTGGCGACGACTGAGCCATAATCAATCGTGTCATTGATTTGGTCTGTTTTGCAGCTATCGCTATTCGGCATCGCGATTTCAATATCGAGCACAATCGTTTGTGCAACCATACGTTCCCAAGCTGGTACGCCTAATTTAGTTTGCACTTTTACTTCATTTAAAAAAATAATGTCCATGCGACGACTTGGCCTATATGGTTTAGAATTGAACTTTTAGATTTTAGAGCATCTCGTCATGAATGAGTTAGGATTTATTCCAGTCAGTCCAATTGCAATCATTCAAATTGTTGCCGCATATTTATTGGGTTCAATTGCCTTTGGTATTCTTGTCAGTAAATTATTTAAATTGCCGGATCCCAGAACTGTAGGCTCTGGAAATCCTGGCGCTACAAACGTATTGCGTAGTGGTAAAAAATCAGCGGCAGCTTTGACATTACTAGGTGACGCGTTTAAAGGATGGTTTCCGGTTTGGTTGGTGATGCAACCAGATGGCGGGGTGATGTGGATTACCAGTGCTGTTGCGATTGCTGTATTTTTAGGGCACTTGTATCCTGATCCTGTGTTTCATAAATTCAAAGGCGGTAAAGGTGTAGCAACGGCTTTGGGCGTGATGATGGCGATTTCTCCAAGTTTGGCTTTGGCGGCCTTGCTGACTTGGGCGGTAATATTTTTGTTAACTAAATTCTCTTCATTATCAGCAATCGTGGCAGCCATGATGGCGCCGGTTTATGCATGGTATCTTTTGGATGATGCGTATCATGACTTTGAAATGGTCGTGGTTTTTGTGAGCATCATGTTGGTGTGGAGACATCGCACCAATATTCAGAAATTGCTCAATGGCACTGAGGCCGGGTTCGGTAAGAAAAAGCACTAATTAGCTTGCGGATGGTGTTTGTAATTCAGCTAAATCCCAGCGTGGCCTTACGGTAAAGCTGTGGTTGTCGTTTTTTTGAGCCATCGCTTTTAATCTTAAGGCGCCTGCGAATGCAATCATTGCCCCATTGTCAGTGCAAAACTCTAGCCGTGGGTAGTGCACGTGACAAAGCTTACGTTTTGTAGCGAAATTAAGTTGTTCTCTTAAGCGCTTATTGGCGCCAACGCCTCCAGAAACAATCAATTGATCGAGTCCTGTTTGGCGTAAAGCGCTCATACACTTGGCCGTTAGAATTTCAGTCACCGCCTCTTGGAATTCATAAGCAATATCAGCTTTAGTTTGTAAATCGCTATTGTTATTATTTGCCATGGTCAGTACTGCTGTTTTTAGGCCACTAAAACTAAAATTTAAATCGCCACTGTTGAGCATTGGGCGGGGTAGTTTGAAGCGACCTGGATTGCCTTGAGCAGCTAGTTTTGCAACAGCAGGGCCGCCTGGGTAATCCAAACCTAACAACTTTGCCGTTTTATCAAAGGCCTCACCTGCTGCGTCATCAAGGGTATCCCCAAGCAATTCATATTCACCTATGGCAGTTACTTTCATGAGTTGTGTGTGCCCACCTGAAACTAACAGCGCTACAAATGGAAAAGCAGGCGGGTTTTCTTCTAGCAACGGTGCTAGTAAATGACCCTCAAGGTGATGTACGCCGATTGTTGGAATGTTTAAGGTGAATGCTAAGGCTTCAGCAATGCTGGTGCCAACGAGAAGTGCACCAGATAATCCAGGGCCTTGTGTATAAGCGATGCCATCGATGTCTTTTAAGCTCAAGTTAGCTTGATCTAGTACTTTTTGCGTTAGCGGTAGTGCCCGACGAATGTGGTCGCGTGAAGCTAGTTCAGGCACAACACCGCCGTATTCTGAATGCATTTCAATTTGAGAATGCAGGGCATGAGCAAGTAAGCCTCGTTCAGTGTCGTACAGCGCGATTCCAGTCTCATCGCAAGAAGATTCAAAGCCTAAAACAATCATGTGGGGTTCTTGAAATTTTAAAAATAGCGTTATTGAAGTTATGAATGCTACATTAGAACAATATGTTTCATCACATAATCATTGATAATTTGTAGCTGACCCGATAGAATAGCAAACTTTTCCGCAATTTCTACCGAAAAATTTAATTGTAAAGAGAGATTTATGTCTAGTGTACGTGTTAAAGAAAATGAGCCGTTTGACGTAGCGCTTCGTCGCTTCAAACGCATGATTGAAAAAACTGGTTTGTTGACAGACTTGCGCGCACGCGAGTTTTACGAGAAGCCAACATGGGAACGTAAACGTAAAGCTGCTGCAGCTGTTAAACGTCACTATCGTCGTATTCGTAACCAAACTTTAGCTCCAAAACTTTACTAGTCTCTAGTAAAAGAATTTCGAGGTTTTGTAGTGTCATTAAAAGCGCGTATTTCTGAAGATATGAAAAACGCAATGCGTGCTAAAGATAGTGCGCGTTTAGGCGCAATTCGTTTGTTGCAGTCCGCAATTAAGCAACGTGAGGTGGACGAACGTATCGAATTAGATGACATGCAAGTGGTTGAGGCAATCGAAAAGATGCTCAAACAACGTCGCGATTCTATTTCTCAATATGAAGCGGCTAATCGTCATGATTTAGCAGATGTTGAGAAGTTTGAAGTAAGTGTGTTACAAGAGTATTTGCCTCAAGCGCTGACTGATGAAGAAGTGGACGTAATTTTGACGCAAGTCATTACTGAAACTGGTGCTGTAGGTATTAAAGATATGAGTAAAGTCATGGCAGGCATTAAGCCTCTGGTAGTGGGTCGCGCTGACATGGCTAAAATCTCAGGCCTTATTAAAACAAGGCTCGGCAGTTAACTTTTTGCAAAGTAGTGATCACTAGAAACGATAAAGGAGCTCGCGGCTCCTTTTTTGTTTTAATTGACCAAGCGATGATGCTGGTCAGGAACTTTAGGGCATAGGTTGCAGAATATGATTCCAGAAAGTTTTATTCAGGAACTCATTAATCGCGTTGATATTATCGATGTGATTGATAAAAGCGTGCCGCTTAAAAAAGCTGGTGCGAATTATTCTGCGTGCTGTCCATTCCATAACGAAAAATCTCCTTCATTTACGGTCAGTCCAAGTAAGCAGTTTTATCATTGCTTTGGTTGCGGTGCGCATGGCACGGCGATTGGATTCTTGATGGAATATCAAGGGTTGAGTTTTGTTGAGGCCGTTCAAGAATTAGCAAAAATGGTCGGGATGATCGTTCCTCAAGAAACGCGTGATCCAGAAAAGCCTCAGCAAAAAGCTATTCCGGGCATGCAAGAAGCCTTGCAGGCTGCTTTAAATTATTATCGTGCTGAACTTAAGAAGTCTCAACGTGCAATCGATTATTTAAAAGGTCGTGGTCTAAGCGGTAAGGTTGCTGCTCAATTTCAAATGGGTTATGCCCCGGCTGGATGGCAAAATTTGCAGTCTGTGTTTTCGCAATATGACAGTGAAATTTTGGCGACCATTGGTTTGGTGGTTGAAAATGAGCAGGGTAAGCGTTACGACCGCTTCCGTGATCGAATTATGTTTCCAATTCACGATCAAAAGGGTCAAGTCATTGGCTTTGGCGGCCGTGTGATTAATCCTGAAGACACGCCTAAATATTACAACTCTCCTGAAACTCCTTTGTTTCAAAAAGGTCATGAACTGTACGGTTTATTTATGGCGCGTCGTGCGATGCGTGATGCAGGCCGTGCCTTAGTGGTTGAGGGTTACATGGATGTGGTTGCGCTTGCGCAGTATGGTATTGAATATGCCGTTGCTGCGTTAGGCACCGCGACTACGCCATTTCACATCACTAAGTTGATGCGCCAAACGGATGAAATTGTCTTCTGTTTTGACGGGGATAATGCCGGCAAAAAAGCGGCATGGCGTGCTGCTATGAACGCTTTGCCGGCACTTAATGATGGTTTGAAATTAAGCTTTTTGTTCCTGCCTGAAGAGCATGACCCTGACAGTTATGTGCGCGAATTCGGTAAGGAGGCGTTTGAGGCCAAAATGCAAGTGGCTTTGCCTTTATCGCAATACATTATTCAGCACTTAAGTGAAGAGAACAGCCTGCAATCGCAAGAAGATAAGGTTCAGTTTTTGAACGAGATTGAGCCTATTTTGCAGCAAATTCAAGCGCCTAGGTTACGCTTGCTATTGAGTAAGCGAGTTGCTGAGTTGGCCGGTATTTCGCTGGATGAAATGAAAAGTATGATTAAGATGCCGACCATACAGCGACCTAAGAATGCTGCGCCTAGGCAAGTCCGCACAACGGTTTCATTGCAGCGCCGTTTTTTATTGATGTTATTGATGCGTCCAGATTTGGTGATACAGCAAGATTTGGATTGGGTGCAAAGCAACACTGAGGAAGAGCGATTGTTAAGTGCTGGCATTCAAGTTGCTTTAACTTATCCAAGTTCTAAGCCTGCTGCCATCTTGCATCAATTACAAGATAAGGCCGATGCAAGATTGATTAGGGAGGTTGAGAGAGAGTTGCATTTGTTGGATGAAAGTTTGGATATAGCGCTTGAATTTAATGGTGCGCGTCACCAACTAATGGAAATGTACCAACAGCAATCGCACTCCTCATTGCTCGATAGGCTGAAAGAAAAAAGTTTGAGCGAATTAACTGAGCAAGATAGAGCTTTGCTCAAAACTCTTGGAAATAGTGCTAAAAATAAGCAGCAATTTTGAGGTATAATATCGGGTTTTCCGTAAACCATTCTCGGTTCAGGGGATAGAGGTTAAGCATGGCAAAAGATAAAGATCTAAAAAACGAGCAAGATATTGATAAGACTGACGTTCAGGCTGTTGATAGCCGTACGCGTTTGAAATTATTGATTGTTCTTGGTAAAGAGCGCGGTTACTTAACTTACGCTGAAATTAACGATCACTTGCCAGACGATGTTCAAGATTCTGAACAAATCGATGGCATTATCGGCATGATTAACGATATGGGTATTCAGGTCTATGAAGAGGCGCCTGATGCTGAAGTATTGTTGATGTCTGATGCACCTCCAGCGGTTACTGACGAAGATGCAGTAGAAGAAGCGGAGCAAGCGTTAGCCACAGTTGATTCTGAATTCGGCCGAACCACCGACCCAGTGCGTATGTATATGCGTGAAATGGGCACGGTTGATCTATTAACACGTGAAGGCGAGATTGAAATTGCTAAGCGTATCGAAGACGGCCTTAAACACATGGTGCAGGCGATTGCTGCTTGCCCAACAACCATTACCGAATTGCTCGAAATGGTTGCTAAAGTTGAGCAGGATGAATTAAGTGTTGATGATTTGGTTGATGGTCTGATTGACTCTGATGTTGGCATGGACTCGGTCATGGCAAGTGAAACCGAAGACGAAGATGCTGAGCTTGAAGATGAGGATGACGAAGGAGATGATGACGGCGCAAAAGCTGCAGCAATCTCTGCGGAAGCCCTTGCTAAGCTAAAAGAAGAAGTGTTGACACGTTTTGCTGTGATCCGTGAATCACATCAAAAAATGACTAAGATTTTAGAAACTAAAGGCTCACAGGATAAAGAGTATCAAGAGCTACAAGCTGTTGTGCTTGAAGCGCTAACAGTATTCCGTTTCTCTGCTAAGCAAGTTGAAGCGCTATGTAGCCGTGTGCGTGATATGGTTGAAGAAGTTCGTGGTCATGAACGTAAGATTATGGAGTTCTCAGTAGATAAATCTGGGATGCCGCGCACTCACTTTATTAAATCATTCCCAGGTAATGAATGTGACCTTGAGTGGTTAGGTAAAGAGCTAGCGGTTGATAAGCCTTATGTTGAGAAATTAGAGCGTTTTAAACACTCTATCGTTGATCAACAACAACGCTTACTCGATATTCAAGCGCGAGTTGGTTTGCCAATTAAAGAGCTAAAAGACATTAACAAGCAAATGACGACAGGTGAAGCGCGTGCTCGTCGTGCTAAGCGTGAAATGATTGAAGCTAACTTACGTTTAGTGATTTCGATTGCTAAAAAATACACTAATCGTGGCTTGCAGTTCCTTGATTTGATTCAAGAGGGCAATATTGGTTTGATGAAAGCGGTAGATAAGTTTGAATATCGCCGTGGTTATAAATTCTCAACTTATGCTACATGGTGGATTCGTCAGGCGATTACACGCTCTATTGCAGATCAGGCACGTACAATTCGTATCCCTGTGCACATGATTGAAACCATCAATAAGATGAATCGTATCAGTCGCCAAATCTTGCAAGAAACTGGTTTAGAGCCAGATCCAGCAACGCTTGCTGAAAAAATGGAAATGCCGGAAGACAAAATCCGCAAAATCCTAAAAATTAGTAAAGAACCGATTTCAATGGAAACTCCAATTGGTGATGATGATGATTCCCACTTGGGTGATTTTATTGAAGACAACACAACGCTTGCACCAGTCGATGCGGCTGTATATGCAAGCTTGCGTGATGCAACCAGTGAAGTATTAGAGTCACTGACACCACGTGAAGCAAAAGTTTTACGTATGCGTTTTGGTATTGAAATGAATACTGACCATACGTTGGAAGAAGTAGGTAAGCAGTTTGATGTAACGCGTGAGCGTATTCGCCAAATCGAAGCGAAAGCCTTACGTAAGTTACGTCATCCAACGCGCTCTGAGCGTTTGCGTAGCTTCCTAGAAACAGGGCAAGACTAATAAGTAATCGTTTCAAGGGCCTCTAGCTCATGCTTGGTTAGAGCAGCGGACTCATAATCCGTTGGTGCTGTGTTCGACTCACAGGAGGCCCACCAAATAGAAGCCTTGTAATTTCGCAAGGTAGTTTTTTTGATCGTTAGGGTTAAAAATGTATACAAAACTGATATTAGATAATTTAAAGAAACATGGCCAAAGACTTGATAGAGAGATTGCTAAAGATACTGGCATTTCATTATTACAAGTTCGTACTTCTATTTCAGAATTAGAAGGTAATAAAGCGGTTTCAAGTTGCAGTGTGATTAATTATGAAGATGGTGTAGCGATTGAAGGTTTGCTATGCCGCGTCTCTGGATATATTCCACCTGCTGCACCAGGCAGAAAACCAACGCACTAAATTGATTGGTAAATAAAAATAAAAAAGCCCACGAATGTGGGCTTTTTTATTGATACTCATCAGAGAGTTAAGTCCCACAGAATGTCTTGTATGGCTCACTTGAGGCAGGTGGTGCGGCTTGGTAATGCTTGTTCTTTGGGTTTTCATCATATGGCTGAGAGAGCACTTCAATTAGCTGAGCTGTTAGGGATAAATCACCTTGTTCTGCTGCGGCTAACGCTCTTTCAACTTGGTGGTTACGAGCGATGACACTTGGGTTATTGGATTGCATTAACTCAATTACCCTTTCAATCGACTCTGGTTGTAATTGAAGACGTTTTTGCCAGCGTTGTTGCCATTGCATGAAATCGGTTTGATTGGATATAGACTCACCATTTTGTATTGTGATAGCCAGATGACGAAGCGTATTGGTGTAATCCATTTGATATTTCTCCATTAAAGATAGTAAATCCTCAATTAAAGATAAGTCACCAGATTGTTCATTAAATAAACCTAGCTTGCCCACCATAATAATTAGCCAATGTCGCTTAAGCTTGATAGAGAAGCTATGTAAGGCATCTTCAGCAATTTGAATGGCTAGATTACTGTGTCTGCTGAGTAAAGGTAGCAAGGTCTCGGCAAAACGTGCCAAATTCCATTGCGCCATGTGGGGTTGATTACCAAAAGCATATCGCCCTAATTGGTCGATAGAGCTAAATACGGTTGCTTGATCATAGCTGTCCATAAAAGCACATGGCCCATAATCAATCGTTTCACCACAAATTGACATGTTGTCCGTATTCATTACGCCATGAATAAAGCCAACTGACATCCACTGAGCAATTAATTTTGACTGCTTATCAATGACGGCATCCAAGAACGCACTGTATTTATTTTCTGCGCCTTCAAGATCTGCGAAGTGCCGATTAATAGTGTAGTTTGCTAGAGATCGAACCCCTTCAACACCTAGGCTAGATGAAGCATATTGAAAAGTCCCCACGCGAATATGGCTGGCTGCAACTCTTGTTAAAATTGCGCCAGGTAGTGTTCGATCTCGGTAGACTGGCTCACCTGTTGTGACGACTGCTAAACTGCGGGTGCTGGGAATATTAAGCGCATGCATCGCTTCACTAATAATATATTCACGTAGCATCGGGCCCAGAGCGGCTCGCCCATCACCACGACGAGAATATGCAGTCACTCCTGCACCTTTTAATTGAATATCAACCCTTAGATTGGTGGGAGTGATATGCTCACCGAGTAATATTGCTCGACCATCGCCTAGCATATTGAAATGCCCGAATTGATGACCTGCATAAGCTTGCGCGATAGGATCAGCGCCTTCAGGAATTTTATTTCCGCTGAATATTTCCTCTCCTTTAGGGCTTATTAGAGCTTCGCTGTCTAAGCCTAATGTCTCCGCGAGTGGCTGATTGAATAAAACAATATGTGGATCACGAACTTTGTTTGGGGATTGTCTTGAAAAAAATGCTGATGGTAATTGAATGTAGCTGTTATTAAAATTCCAGCCAGCCCAATTTTTTTGTTTGTTACGCTCAGTCAATTTCGCTAATTCCTAGTAAATTAGTAGGATATTAACTTCTAGCGTAATAAAAGAGAAGTGTTGAATATAGGATGAACTTATTCTTGATGCTGACTACTAACTAAAACAAAATATTTTTAAGTGCTATTGCTACTAAAACTAAGGAACGTCATGCCGTTTAACTATCATAAAACTATCATTCATTTTGCGTTGATTGCCTTTACTAGCTTTCTTGCGAACACTTCTTTTGCGGAGTCTAGGACAGATTTTCCTATTGAGCAATTTAAGAAGTTTAGTGAAGTTTACGCAAAAATTAAGAGTGAATATGTAGATGAAGTAGATGACAACAAGTTGTTTATGGATGCAATCAACGGTGCTTTGGCTGGTTTGGATCCTCATTCTAGCTATTTAGATTATGAAGGTATGAAAGATTTTGGAATTGCCACTAAAGGTGAATTTGGTGGCTTAGGTATGGAAGTTGGGATGGAAGATGGTTTAGTAAAAGTCGTCTCTCCTATTGAGGATACGCCTGCATATCGTGCAGGCATTAAGTCTGGCGATTTAATTGTGCAATTAGATGGTAACCCTGTGAAAGGTTTGTCATTGGGTGATGCAATTAAGCGTATGCGCGGTAAGCCAAATACTCAAATTAAATTAGGGATCTCAAGAAAAGGTGAGCAGGGGATCGTTGAAATTACATTGACACGAGCGGTGATTAAAAACCCAAGTGTGAAATATAAGCTTTCTGATGCGGGATATCCTTATCTCAGAATTACCCAGTTTCAGGAGCGCACAGGAGAAGATCTTGCTAAAGCCCTGTTCTCAGTAAAAGAACAATCACCAGTGCCACTTAAAGGCTTGGTGTTGGATTTAAGAAACAACCCTGGCGGTTTAGTAACCTCTGCCGTTTCTGTGAGCGCAGCATTTCTAAAAAAAGATGCATTGATTGTTTATTCTGAAGGCCGTGCGCCTGATGCAAAGATGCGATTATTTGCGAACCCAAGAAATTATGTTGGCGATAGAGTAGAGGATGATTATCTGAAAGATCTACCATCTGAAATCAAGACCTTGCCTATGGTGGTGCTGGTCAACGCAGGCTCTGCATCTGCCTCGGAAATTGTTGCTGGTGCTTTGCAAGATCATCAGCGCGCTAAAGTACTTGGTACCCAGAGTTTTGGTAAGGGAACGATTCAGACATTATTGCCATTAAGTAGTGGCTCCGCTGTGAAATTAACAGTCGCTAAATACTTCACTCCAAGCGGTCGTTCCATTCAAGCCAAAGGGATTACTCCCGATGTGATTGTTGAAGACCCTACAATCTCAGTTGCTGAAGCTGCGAACGTAAGGCGAGAGTCTAATCTGAGCAATCATATTGCTAATCCAAAGGAATCTAAGAAGTCTGCTCAAACAATTACAGCTGTTGTAAAGGATAGCCCTAAAACGCAATTCTCAGACCAAACCTTGGTGGAGGCTGGAACAGCAAGTGACTATCAATATACTCAAGCGATTAATTTGCTTAAAGGGCAGGAAGTGGTTTCGGTCAAAAAGTAATAACGCCTTAGCCTTCAATTTTCCAGCTTGGTAA
>JBEDFH010000010.1:0-9514 GCA_041175265.1 Pseudomonadota bacterium
ATCATCATCCAAGCCTAATATTGCAGCCATTGCCCCTACGCCTTCAGCTACTGCACTTTGCATGACTTCGGCACGATAACGTACTAATGGTAGCGCATCTTCAAAAGACAATGCGCCTGCCGCAACGAGTGCTGTGTATTCGCCAAGGCTGTGCCCAGCCATTAACGCAGGTAGCTTGTCGGTATGTTGCTGCCAAGCACGCCAAGTGGCAATGCCTGCAGTGAGCATTAAAGGCTGCGTATTCGCGGTTTGATTCAAAGCTTCATTTGGCTCAGTAACCATTGCCCAAAAATCTTGCTTCAATAAATCTGATGCTTCAACAAAAGTCTCTTTAATGACAGCAAGATCACTTAGACCTTGCATCATCCCCACTGATTGAGAACCTTGTCCTGGAAAGAAAAAAGCAAATTTCATTTTGACCTCTTAATATTTCATCAATACAGAACCCCATGTGAAGCCACCACCGAATGCTTCCATAAGGATTGTTTCACCGCGCTTAATTCTTCCATCTCTCACCGCAACGTCCAAAGCAAGAGGTATTGATGCAGCCGATGTGTTTCCATGCTTATCAACAGTAACAACTACTTGATCCATACTCATACCGAGTTTTTTAGCTGTTGACTGTAGTATTCTAATATTAGCCTGATGTGGTACAAGCCAATCAACATCAGATTTAGCCATGCCATTTGCTTCCAAGGTTTCATCTACGATAGCATCTAACGTATTAACTGCCACTTTGAATACAGCGTTACCTTCCATCGTTATCGTCTTGAGGCCGGATGGATTAGACACCCCTTTTTCAACCATCAGAAGATCAGCATAGCTTCCGTTAGAATGCAAATGTGTAGATATAACACCCTCTTCATCACTTACCTCCAACACAACGGCACCAGAGCCATCGCCCCACAGAATACAATTGCTTCTATCACTCCAATCCGTAATTCGCGACATCGCATCTGCGCCAATAACTAAAGCGCGTTTAGCAGCACCGCTTTTAATAAATTTATCAGCAGTTGCTAAAGCAAAGACAAAGCCGCTACAAACCGCCTGAATATCGAATGCAGGACAGTTGTTACGAATACCTAATTTTTCCTGGACTAGGCAGGCAGTGCTTGGGAAAGTTCTATCTGGAGTTGTTGTTGCAACGATAATAAGATCAATATCATTAGGCGCTATTTGAGCAACCTCAATAGCTTTAAGTGCAGCGTTCACAGCCATATCACTTGTAAACTCATTTTCGGCAACAATATGACGTTCACGTATGCCGGTACGTGTAAATATCCACTCATCAGTGGTATCAATCATTTTTTCCAAATCAGCATTGCTGAGTATTTTTTCAGGCAAATAACTGCCAGTGCCCGCAATACGTGAATGCTTCATGCTTAAACCTTAAAATTAACTAATTGCAATGATGGGGAAAGTGACATCTAAGACTAGTCACTTATTGTATTAGATGAATTCACTTGAATGTGTTCAATTTCAAGTTGCTTGGTAATCATTGCCAAAACACCGCTTCTAGATTCTTCAACGGCTTTTGCTATCGCGTGCCTAAAAGCAAACGCATCAGCACCACCATGACTCTTAACTACGATGCCACGCAAACCTAAGAAGCTTGCGCCATTATAACAACGAGGGTCTAACCTTCGTTTAAAAGCCTTTAATACAGGAATGGAAATAATTGCCATCAACTTTGTAAGTAAGTTTCTCTTAAACTCCTCTTTAAGAAAACCACCCATTAAATGTGCCAAGCCTTCAGAAGTTTTGAGTGCAACATTTCCAACAAATCCATCGCAAACAACGAGATCTGTTGTGCCTTTATATATATCGTCACCCTCGACGTTGCCATAGAAGTTCAGATGACTTTCTTTAAGTAATTCAGATGTCTGTTTAACAACTTCATTACCCTTAATATCTTCAGAACCAATATTTAACAAACCTACTGTTGGATGTGCTTTTTGCTCAACACAAGACACCAAAACAGATCCCATAATTGCAAACTGCAACAAATGCTCAGGAGTGCAGTCGGCATTGGCACCAAGATCCATCATGTAAGTAATGCCATGTTTATTAGGTAAAATTCCAGCAATCGCTGGACGATCAATACCCGGCAGTGTCTTTAAAACAAATCTTGCTGTTGCCATCAAAGCGCCTGTATTGCCAGCACTAACGCAAGCCGACGCATCTCCGCTCTTGACTAAGTTGATAGCCACTCGCATTGATGAATCTTTTTTATTTTTTAATGCACTTTGAGGTGACTCGTCCATCAGAACGAGCTCTGATGCGTGATGAATACTAAGGCGCGAGCCTACTTTCGCTTTGTTAGCAGACAACTCTGCCTCAATTGCGTCAGTAAGACCAACTAGTATGATTTTGATTTTGCTATCTAACTTTAGAAGATCTAAAGCGGCAGGTATTGTGACACGGGGGCCATGATCGCCGCCCATGGCATCGATAGCAACTGTGATATCCATGCTCAAGTATATAAATCTAATAAAACACGAGGTCAAAAGACCTCATGTTTATTTTAGCGATGAATTACTCGCCCTTCGCTGGCATTACTTTACGGCCACGATAGTAGCCGCTTGGACTAACATGGTGACGTAAATGTACTTCACCTGTTGTAGGTTCAACAGCTAAAGGTGGATTCGTTAAGAAATCATGTGAACGATGCATACCACGTTTAGATGGTGATTTTTTGTTTTGTTGAACAGCCATTTTTTACTCCTGATAAATACTAAACACCTAAGAAATACCAATTCCCCAAGCTTATTTTTTTACAACTTTAAAATCTCTTAGTGCTGCGAACGGATTTGGCGCCTTAATTTCAAGCTGCTCAGACTTCACCGAGCAATCTTCAGCACTGTGCTTAGGCGCATAAGGTAAAGTTAACAACACCTCATCCTCAACCAAAGCTAATACATCCATTTCAGCATCAGCAACGAGGTAGTCATACTCATCAACATCATCATCTTCTGATGGAATTTCAGACTCATCTCGAACCAATATAAATTCAGACTTTAGATTCAAGTCGACACTCACAGATTCCAAGCAACGCTGACAAGGCATTTGCGCAACACCCTTAATCAACAATGTAAGCTTAGACTTTCCATCCAAACCTTCACTTCCAGACAGCGCCCATTCAACAGTTCCCGCATGCGAAGACATTAAATCTCTGGCACGCAGTAATTGCGAATTTTCAATTGTACCATGAATCTCAAGCTTTTTTCTTGCAAATTCAAGGCTATTAATGATGTGCTGTGCAGTCATATGGCGCGCATGATATAATTTACTTGTGGTTATGTCAAAAAACTGTCTTTAATAATTCTTTAAACAACAGGTTCAGCAGGTGATAAAAAAAATATTAGTCGCAAATCGCGGCGAAATCGCAGTGCGTATCGTTAGAGCGTGTTCGGAAATGGGCATTAAGTCTGTAGCCATATACTCTGACGCAGATCGTCATGCATTGCACGTAAAAAAGGCAGACGAGGCATATAACATCGGATCTGATCCGGTTATCGGCTATTTAAATGCACACAATATTGTCAACTTGGCAGTTGCTTCAGGTTGCGACGCCCTGCACCCAGGCTATGGCTTTTTATCAGAAAACCCTGAACTTGCCGAAATTTGCGCACGTAGAGGGATTAAATTCATTGGTCCAGACGCAAGTGTCATTCGCCAAATGGGCGACAAAATTCAAGCACGAAATGCAATGGTGGCTGCAGGAATACCATGCACACCTGGGAGTGACGGCAATCTCGCAGATCTAGAAGAGGCAAGAATCCTAGCGGCAAAAATCGGTTACCCCGTCATGCTTAAAGCAACCAACGGTGGTGGCGGACGCGGCATTAGACGCTGCAATGACGAGAAAGAATTGGTCGGTAACTATGATCGCGTCATTTCTGAAGCGAGCAAAGCTTTTGGTAAGCCAGAAGTATTCTTAGAAAAATGTGTTGTTAACCCAAGACACATCGAAGTTCAAGTCATTGCTGATAGTCATGGTAACGTGATTCACCTTTTTGAGCGAGACTGCTCAATTCAACGCCGCAACCAAAAACTGATTGAAATTGCACCATCACCGCAACTAAGTGAAGCGCAACGTGAATACATTGGAACACTTGCTGTTAAAGCTGCAAAAGCTGTTGGCTATGAAAATGCAGGCACTGTTGAATTTCTATTAGATTCAGACAATACGTTCTACTTCATGGAAATGAATACTCGCTTGCAAGTTGAACACACAGTAACGGAAACTATTACTGGCATTGATATTGTTCAAGAGCAGATCAGAATCGCTGACGGCAAGGAACTTCAATACAAGCAGGATGAAGTCAAGTATCGAGGCTTTGCAATGGAATTCCGAATTAACGCAGAAGATCCAAAAAATGACTTCCTGCCTAGCTTTGGTAAAATTACTCGCTACTATGCTCCAGGTGGCCCAGGCGTTCGTATGGACGCAGCCATTTATAGCGGATATGTCATTCCACCATATTACGATTCAATGTGTGCCAAATTAACAGTTTGGGCACTGGATTGGGAAGGTGTAATTGAACGAGGTCGCCGTGCATTAAGCGATATGTTGGTATATGGGGTAAAAACAACGATTCCTTACTACCAAGAGATCTTAAAGCACCCTGACTTTAGGGGCGCGGTATTCGATACAAGTTTCGTTGAAGCACATCCGGAGCTTAATGAATACGCAACTGCATTCCCTCCTGAGCTTATGGCAGCTGCAATTTCAGCTGCTATTGCAGCTCATGAAGGCATTTAATACGTTATCAACATCTAAACTTATAAGTTAAATATATGGCACAAGTACATGTTTCTGAATTAGTTTTAAGAGATGGTCATCAGTCGCTGATTGCCACACGTTTACGTACCAACGATATGCTTCCTATTTGTTCAAAATTAGACGCAATTGGCTTTTGGTCTCTTGAAGCTTGGGGTGGCGCAACGTTTGATGCATGCGTTCGTTATTTAAGAGAAGATCCTTGGGATAGACTCAAAAAACTACGTAAAGCACTTCCGAATAGCAGAATTCAGATGCTTTTACGCGGACAAAATCTACTCGGCTATCGCCACTATTCAGATGATGTGGTTCGCGCTTTCATCAAACAATCAGCTGACAATGGTGTAGATGTATTCCGCATTTTTGATGCGATGAACGACTTACGCAATTTACGTGTATCAATTGAATCTGTTAAGAAATACGGTAAACATGCCGAAGGCACGATTTCTTACACCACCAGCCCCGTTCATGACATTCCCTACTTTGTAGAAATGGCAAAACAACTAGAATCAATGGGCTCAGACACAATCGCAATTAAAGATATGGCTGGTTTGCTAACACCACAAAGCACAGCAGACCTTGTAAAAGCGATTCGTGCTGCAGTTAGTTTACCGATTCATTTACACAGTCATGCCACGTCAGGCCTAGCTAGCATGTGCATGCTAAAAGGTGTTGAAAATGGCGCAACAATCATCGATACATGTAATTCGTCATTTTCTGAAGGCGCTAGTCACCCAACCACAGAAAGCTTGGTGGCCGCTCTACAAGGTACGGAATTTGACACAGGGCTGAATTTAGAAGCCTTGCAAGAAATCACTGCATACTTCCGTGAAGTACGTCGCAAGTATTGGCAATTTGAAAGCGAGTTTACTGGGGTTGATACACGAGTTCTGGTTAATCAAGTACCTGGGGGCATGATTTCAAATCTTTCAAATCAATTGAAAGAACAAGGCGCGCTTAATCGAATGGATGAGGTATTGGCTGAAATTCCACGTGTTCGTGAAGATTTGGGCTACCCTCCACTTGTTACACCAACATCACAGATTGTAGGTACCCAAGCGGTACTAAACGTCATGACTGGCGCTCGCTACAAATCAGTAACGAATGAAGTTAAAAACTACTTACTTGGTCAATATGGCAAATCACCTGCGCCTGTAAATGAATCAATTAAAAATGCAGCTGTTGGTCAAGGCGCAGAAGTAATTAGCTGTCGTCCAGCAGATTTACTTGATGACGAAATGGATAGATTGCGTCAAGAGTCTGAAGCATGGGCAATGACTGAAGAAGATGTACTTACCTATGCGATGTTCCCAGATTTGGCAAAAACCTATCTACAAGAACGTAATGCAGACAGCTTAAAACCTGAGGTTTTATTAGCCAAGGATGCTGTATCTACAAGCGATGCACGATTCGCACCTAACGAGTTCAAAGTGACACTTCACGGTGAAACTTTCCATATAAAACTTACAGGTAGCGGTCATGCAGGTGAAGAGCAACGACCATTCTATGTCTCAGTTGATGGGATTGCTGAGGAAGTTATCGTAGAAACTTTGAGTGAAATTGAAGTTGGTGGCGGCAAGTCTTCAAGCGGCAAGAAAAAGAAAGCAGCAGTAACATCAAGCGGTCGCCCACGCCCTTCTCATGAAGGATGTGTAACAACAGCAATGCCAGGTAGCATTGTTGAAGTCAAAGTAAAAGCTGGTGACAAAGTAAATGCTGGTGATGCTGTTTTGGTGATTGAAGCCATGAAAATGGAAAATGAAATACAAGCACCAAAATCTGGAGTTGTCGTTGCTGTGCATGTAAAAAAAGGTGATACAGTCACACCAGATGAGTCATTACTTGAAATTCAACCAGAATAACAAGGTAGAGCCCTTGATATAACTACTAAGCCGACATGTCATTACTTGTCGGCTTTTTTATTGGAACTTACAACTTAACTCATATGAAACAACCATTAATACTTGCTTCATCTTCACCATATCGCAAAGAACTTCTCCAGAGACTACACCTTGATTTCGAAGTCTTTAGCCCAGACATTGATGAATCGCAACTTGCAGATGAACGTCCTGAACAAACAGCATTAAGACTAGCACAGCTAAAAGCAAGAAAAATCGCAGAAACTCATCCAGAAGCTATTATTATCGGATGTGATCAAGTCGCCACATTGGATGGCATACAACTCGGCAAGCCTGGCGACCACGAGAATGCAATAAAACAACTGCAAATGATGCGAGGGAAACAAGTGACCTTTCATAGCGCGCTGTGTTTGTACAACGCTAAAACGCAACATATGCAAGCAGAGGTCGTTCCTTATATTGTGGAATTTAGGAATCTTTCGGATAAACAAATTGATAATTACCTATCGATAGAAAAACCTTACAACTGCGCAGGAAGTGCAAAATCAGAAGGCCTGGGAATCGCCCTTATTAGTGCAATGCATGGCGAAGATCCTAATGCACTTATTGGATTGCCACTGATTAAACTGATCAGCATGCTGACTACTGAAAACATTCACGTCATCTAAATCAAAAAATAAGGCATAACATGGCACTCGGCAAACTATTCATGATTCCGGTCACACTAGGCGATGAAAACATTAAGCAAGTACTCCCGGAAAATGTTGTATTAATTACACAAGACATTGATACATTTGTCGTTGAAAATGAAAAAAGTGCGCGGCGATTCTTAAGCCTCATCAAAACAAAAAAACCTGTACGAGAACTTCAGCTTCACTTGCTCAATGAGCATTCCAATGAAAAAGACATACCCGCATTAATTGCGCCTTTATTAGCGGGAAAAGACGTAGGGATGCTTTCTGAGGCTGGGTGCCCGGGAATCGCTGACCCTGGAGCGCTGTTAGCTGCAGCCGCTCACAAGAAAGGAATTCAAGTTATTCCTTTAGTAGGACCTTCATCAATCCTATTAAGCCTTATGGCTTCAGGGTTAAATGGGCAACGATTTACTTTCTTAGGCTATCTGCCAAGCGAAAAGAATGAGCGAGTAAATAAATTAAAAGAGATTGAAAAGCACTCTCTAAAACATAATGAAACTCAGATTTTCATTGAGACGCCCTACCGCAATCAACATATGCTTGAGGACATACTTGGGCACTGCAATCCAAATACTAAATTATGCTTAGCTAGAAACATCAGCTTCAGCAGTGAATTAATTGCAACAAAAACTGTTGCTGAATGGAAAAAAAGTGAACTGCCTGATTTACACAGACAGCCAACTGTTTTTCTAATGCTTGCCTAAACTTTCTTTAAGAAACAAGTTTTAAGCACTAAGCCTTTCACTTTTTCAACATTACATTCAACCTCTTCCGGATCATCGGTCAAGCGTATGTTTTTAGCCACTGATCCACGCTTCAATGTTACTGACGTTCCCTTCACTTTCAAATCTTTAATAATTTGAACTGAATCACCATCAGTTAATAGGTTACCATTACTATCTCTTACATCCATCATCACTATCTTTCTTTTAAAAATAAACTTACTGATTTGCTTCTAACAAACGTCTAACCGGTGCATAGGTTTTTCGATGTATGGGCAACACACCATGTAACGCTAACATTTGCATATGTAGTGGCGTTGGATAGCCTTTATGTTTTGCGAATCCATATTGTGGATATTGTTCATCTAAAATATACAACTCAGCATCACGTGCTGTTTTAGCCAAGATGGAAGCGGCTGAAATACAGGCTTCTTTACTATCACCTTGAACAATTGCACGCATAGGAATTGTTAGTTTAGGGCAATGCAACCCATCAACCAAAAGCTCATCTGGCTGAAGTGACAAGCTCTCAACAGCTCGTTTCATTGCGAGCAAACTTGCCTGCAATATGTTGATTTCATCAATCTCTTCCGCCGAAGAGCTTGCAATAGCCCACGCCAATGCTTTTTCTTTAATCTCGCCAGCTAAAAAATCTCTCTTTTTTTCGCTTAATTTTTTTGAATCAGCCAAGCCAGCTATCGGCTGATTAGGGTCTAAAATTACAGCGGCAGCGAATACAGCGCCAGCTAATGGCCCACGCCCTGCTTCATCAACGCCACAAATAAAACCAGTAATTTTCATTTACAAATAACTCAGAATTGCCTGCACAGCTTTTTCCTCTGTGTTTTGACGCAACAAAAGATGAATGTTTGTAAATTCAGTCACAATTTCTTTAACTCTAGATTTATCAGCCATCATTTCAAGGACTGTGGAAGATAACTTTTCAGGATTAGCATCCTTCTGCAAAAGCTCGGGAACTACAAATCGACCAGCTAGAATATTAGGCAGTCCAACATAAGGAAGATAATTTAAACGCTTGAGAATCTGCCAACTAAACCACGGCATTTTATAGGTAATAACCATTGGTTTTTTTAATAATGCGGCCTCAAGCGTAGCTGTGCCAGAAGCTACTATCACTACGTCTGCAGCCTGCATGGCTAAATGAGAATGACCAAAAACGATTCTTACATTTGGTATTATGTCAGAGGCATCAACACTAGCAATTCTATCGAAAAGCTCTTTTTCGAAAATTTCTCTGGTTTCTCTTGTTATTAATGGAACAAGAAACAATGCATCTTCACGCTCTTTTGCGATTTCGAATGCCGTCTCTACAAAGAGTCTAGCCAATCTACCAACTTCACCGACCCGACTTCCTGGCAGCATAGCAACCACCATAGAGTGCTTTTCTAAACGAAGCGCTTCACGTGCACCTTGAACATCAATTTCAATAGGAAT
>JBEDFH010000011.1:0-9786 GCA_041175265.1 Pseudomonadota bacterium
AGCATGCTTCATCAATTGCTTTTTTAAACCAGTCAAACGATTAGGCAAAGCCAAGCCCCAATCTCTAAGGATTTTCACCAAAACTTGCTTACTGTCAAAGACCGCATACAATCCGTGGGTCAATCCCTGCATTGCTAGAACATCTGTTTTTCTTGCACGTTCATATCGACGTAGTAAAAAACGATCGCCAATATCAGCCAAAGGATGGCGATCAGATAACACTTGGAGTAACTCGACTACATCTCTAAATCCTAAGTTCACCCCCTGCCCTGCCATGGGGTGAACTTGATGCGCAGCGTCACCCACCAAAGCTAGACGATTTGCAATCATTGAATTCGCATTTTGCTTTACTAATGGAAATGCTAAGGGTGGAGCAATCAACTTCATTTGACCCAGTTTAAAACAACCTGCTTGAGCAACTGACTGACATAAGTCTTCTGAACTTAATTGCATCAAATGTTGAGCATCTTTTGTTGACCAAACCATAGAAATACGATTTCCCGGCAATGGCAACCAAGCCAGGATTCCATCTTCAACAAACCATTGTCTCGCAACATTTTGATGTGGTAATTCAACTTCAAAATTAGCCACAACACCATCTTTTGCACCCCTAAAGCTGCCTGCGAGCGCACCCAAGAGTTTCCACCATCTGCTGCAACAAGCAACTGAGCAAATAAGGAAGTGCCATTCATCATTCGAATGGTGACTGCTTGAAGACCAAAATCAATATCAGCACATTGAACATCTAGCATCACATCAACATCCAAGCTTTTTAATTCATCCCATAACGCTTGATGCAAACAACTATTTTCTAAAATCACGCCAAGGTTTTCTAAATGAGCATCTGCCGCATCAAAACTCAAATGCGGTGAATTGGCATCCGCCCAAACATGCATTCCAGCAATAGCGGTGAGGCGGGCTTGATTAACATGCTCCCAAACACCTATTTGACCTAGCCAATCGACATTACCTGGGCTAATTGCATAAATACGACTATCCCAAACCTCTGGATCAGCACTTGCGAAGCTAGGCGCTTTTATATCAATTAGCGCCACTTTAAATCCCTGCTTGGCCAGACCTACTACAGCTGATGCGCCAACCAAAGCAGCGCCAATAACGACAACGTCATAATGTTTAGATTGCAAAGGCATCAACCACGACTTCCGAAACTCATTTTATTAACAACACGAGATTTAATCGGCCCTAATAAATCAAACAAACCTAAACCTAAGCCTCGCATACTAGAGATGCCAGCAACATCGTTTGAAAACAAATTGACTAAAAAATCGGTAAACATTAAACCGCGCTTAGTATCATTCTTACGGCCTTTTTGATAAGCCTCAAGCATGGATAGTCCACCCCAATCAGCAGCGTTAGTTTCAGCAATTATGCTTGCCAATTCATAAGCATCACGCAAACCTACATTAAAACCTTGTCCTGCGACGGGATGCATAGTCTGAGCAGCATTACCTATCACTACCAAATGCGGCGCCGTCACTGGATTTAAGTAAGAAAGCTTCAATGGAAAAGTCAGCCGCTTCTCTACACCCACGAACCGTCCAACACGATCACCAAAATGCTCATGAAGGCGACTTAAAAATGTCGCGTCATCTAACTGCATAACTTCAGCGACCTGTGCTTGTTTGCCTGTCCACACCAATGAAAAATCACGTTCACCATTTGGCAATAGCGCTACTGGCCCCATCGGAGTAAAGCGCTCGTAAGCAATATTGTCATGTGGCAACTCACATTGCACTTTGCTCACTAGCGCGTCATGGCCATAAACTTTAGTTTCACGAGCCATCCCAGGAATGTCACCAAGACTTCGGCCTCCATCAGCTAAGACCAATAATCTACTTGCCATCTGCTGAACCTGAGATTGGTGCTTAAAAGTCACTGATGCAGTTTCTATTGCAGGCTCAATATGGGTAGCCTCAGACTCATAAACAATTTGAACCCCAGAGAACTCAGCAAGTTTTTCATCTAAAGCTTGAGCAAGCACCCCATAAGACAACACGTAACCCAAGGCCGGCAAATCATGGTCTTGCGCTTTTAACAAACTGCGACCTATGCTGCCACGCTGAGAAATATGAATCTTATTAATTGCGGTCGCTTTAGACGCCAACTTTTGCCACACACCTAATTGCTCTAATATTCGACGACTGCCATAGGAAAGCGCCAAAGCACGTTGATCTTGATAAGCGGACCCCTTAACACGAGCCTCTAAGATGATGACTGGAATACCCTTTGTCTGCAAAGTTAAAGCCAAGGTCGCCCCAACCGGCCCACCACCGACAACAATCACTGATTCCGTCAAAACCAAACTCATTTTTTCATCAAACTTTCAATGTCAGCCACTGACTTCACAGCGGCAGATGTCAATACCTCACAACCGTTAGACGTGACCAAAACATCATCCTCAATACGTATCCCTATATTCCAAAAATGCTCAGGGACATTCTCAGCAGGTCGTACATAGCACCCGGGTTCTACAGTCAAAGTCATTCCTGGCTCCAGCCTACGCCAGGCTCCAGCTTGATCTTTATATTCACCAGCATCGTGAACATCCAAGCCTAGCCAATGGCCTGTTCGGTGCATGTAAAACTGACGATAAGTTCCTTTTTCCAGAACTTCATCAGGACTGCCTTTACATAGACCTAAATCAATAAACCCGCGAATCAACACATCTAAAGCTGCTTCATGCGGAGCATTCCAATGATTATTGGGGGCAACTTTACTAATTGCAGCTGCTTGTGAAGCTAAGACAAGTTCATACAAATCTTTTTGAGGCCCTCTGAATTTGCCATTCACAGGAAAAGTCCGTGTAATGTCAGAAGCATAACCATCTAGCTCACAACCAGCGTCAATTAACAGCAAGTCGCCGTCACGCAACTTGCTGTTATTAGCGTTATAGTGCAAGGTACAAGCGTTAGCGCCACTAGCCACAATACTGGTATAAGCTGGTGCTTGGGCACCTTGACGATAAAACTCGTGTAAAAATTCAGCCTCTATTTGATATTCCATCATATCGGGGCGCGTAAATTGCATAGCACGTTGATGTGCTACAGCGGCAATATTGGCTGAGCGTCGCATCACTGACAATTCTGCATCTGACTTATACAAACGCATTTCATCTAATAGTTTACGCACATCGATGATGCTATCTGGCGCACTAAGGCCCATTCTTGCTTGCGTTCTCAACTGATTAATCCAACCAGTAACTCGAGCATCCCAGGCAGTGTCAGCCCCTAAGCTATAAAAAAGTTTAGATTGATTTGCCAATAATTGAGGAGCAAGTTCATCGAGATGACTCATTGAATATGCTTCATCAATACCAAATTCAATGACCGCACCAGCTGGACCATGACGGAAACCATCCCAAATTTCACGCTCCATGTCTTTATCTCTACAAAACAAAATCGTTTTAGCTTGTGGCCCAGCAATTAGAAATAGAACTGACTCTGGCTCTTTAAAGCCCGAAAGATAATAAAAATAGCTATCAAATCTAAATGGATAGTGACTATCTCGATTGCGAATGAGTTCAGGTGAAGTTGGCAAAATGGCAACGCCCTCACCCATTTCAGCCATCAGTTGATAGCGACGCTTACTGAATTCATTAATATTGATTGTCATATTCAAAAAAGTTGTTTTGTATGATTGAGAGAGTCTTTTAACTTAAGAAAGTTGCTTATCTAAAGCATTCAATCGTTCTGGGGTGCCGATGTCATGCCATAAACCTTGGTAATGCTGCCCTGTCACCATGCTTTTATTCATAGCATCCCTAAGTAAAGGCGCTAATTTAGCGGCTTCTCCTGGCTTCACACTCACAAACAAATCTGGGTGATAAACACCAACACCAGAAAATGTGAGCTTAGGCACACCCTCAACCATCAGGCGATCTCCAATTAAAGCAAAATCTCCTTGAGGATGCTGCGGCGGATTATCGACCATAACTAAATGTGCTAAATAATGCGTCTTTAAAACAAGACGAGAGAAATCAACCTCAGTAAAAACGTCTCCATTCACTACCAAAAATGGATCTCTCCCTATCAATGACAAGGCGTTTGCAATACCACCAGCAGTCTCCAAAGCGCTAGCTTCAGGGCTATATTGGATGTTTACACCCCAAGCGCTCCCATCTTTCAAAGCAGCCTCAATTTGGCTACCAAGATGCGCATGGTTAATCAAAATCTCTTTAAACCCTGCCTTGGCCAACCGCTCAATATGCCAAACAATAAGTGGCTTACCTCCGACTGACAATAGAGGCTTGGGCGTATGGTCGGTCAACGGCCGCATACGCTCTCCTCGACCAGCGGCAAGTATCATCGCCTTCATTAAAACGTATATCCCGCTTTCAATTCAACACCCGCAAGCTGATCTAATAATCGCAACATTGGCTTAAGTTCAATGTAACGATCACACACCCGACGCAAATAATCCATCACTAAGGGCATATCTTTTAAATATCCATCTTTACCATCGCGGTGATAAAGACGAGCAAAAATACCTAAGACTTTAATATGTCGCTGAGCGCCCATCCATTCAAAATCTCTGTAAAAGTCAGCTACATCATCAGGAACTGGCTAGCCTGCTTTTTTAGCGGACTGCCAATAGCGAACCGCCCAATCAAGAATTTGGTCCTCATCCCAACTAATATAGGCATCTTTAAGTAAAGACACCAAGTCATAGGTAATAGGGCCGTAAACTGCATCTTGAAAATCTAACACTCCGAGATCATGAGAAGCTGGCTGCACCATCAAATTACGGGAATGATAATCACGATGCACATAGACTTTAGATTGCGCAAGAATGTTTTGATTAAGCAAAGTAAAAGTTTTTGTTAAAACAGCCTGCTGCTGTTCAGTTAATGTCACATTCAAGTGTTTAGTAATGTACCAATCTGGGAAAAGCTGCATTTCGCGGGTTAGCAGCGCCTCATCGTAAGGAGGCAAAACATTAGGCTGGCTCGCCAATTGCATTTTAATTAAAACCTGACTCGCATCACGATATAGATCGGCTGCCACACTCATCCCATTAGGTGCCTGTAGCGCACTTAAGAACGTTGTATCTCCCAGATCAGAAAGTAGCAAAAATCCACTTTCAAGATCTTTAGCAACAATCTTAGGCACATTTAAACCGGCTTTTAAAAACAATTCGGCCACTTTAACAAATGGCGTGCAATCTTCCTGTGGCGGCGGTGCATCCATGGCAATGTACGTTTCATCAGCCAAGCTCACTCTAAAATAACGTCTAAAGCTAGCATCTGCAGAAGCAGGTGCAATCTTATAGTCTTTACCTACTAGAACAATTTCCAACCAGTTATTCAATTGCTGTAATCGTATCAATTTACACATCCATCAGTAATTCATCTCAAGTCAAAATAGACTTAAAAAAATGTTGTTAATCGTAAGCTAAAAAAGCTTGCTTTTTTGGTAAATAAAACCAATAAAACTATCAATTTTTAGGGACTTTTCATATATCATATAACAATTATTTAAAGCACCTTTTGGTACGATTTTATCACCCATATAAGAATCTCGCGCTGAGACTTTTAGTGCGAAGACAAACTAATTTGAAAATTCGTTTTTTAACACTGATTGCAACACTAATTTTTACTTGCCTGCATGTCGTATATGCCGAAGAAGTAAGTGTTGCAGCGCCTAAAAAAAATGTACCTCAACCAACCAAAAGTGGTCTTCAGTTCGAACAAACTCTCAAAAACACTACTAAAACTAATCCCAATAGCAAAGAAACTAACACCACAGCTAAAACAGATCTTCGAATAAAGTTAAGAATGAGTCGAAGCATCAATGATTTTGAGGCTCTCAATAAAGCACTTCAGGAGGCAGAAGTAATAAGTAATATCCCAGCACTCAAAGAAGCTAGTCGCATTGCAGATGAAGTAACGAAATCATCAGGAGGTATTGTAATCGAAGGCGATCGGATGCAAGTTCACATGGGGCGAACCATGTCAGCAATCGGAAATGCCTCATTAACTAAGGAAAAACAAACGGTCACTGGCGACCGCATAGAATACGACACTCAAAACAGCATGTTACACGTCGTCGGTAACGCAGTCCTAGAAAGCCCGGATAGCATTGCAAAAGGTACCGAGCTACATCTCAACATAGAAGATAGCCATGGAGAAATGAAAAATACGTCTTACCTAATGTTTCAACCCATGAATAAAGTACCGCCGATTATGGCTTTTGGGAGTAGCCAAGCAAACCAGGCTTACAGCACCCAAGACTCTCTTACCGGCAATTACGACCCATTAAGTGCAATGACTGACAATGCAGTGAATAACGCCCTACTCAATAAAGCAAACTTAATCAAACAAGACCCTAATGCACCAAAAAAATCAAGCTCAAGAGGAACTGCAGAAACAATGTTCTTTGAAGGCGAAAATAAAAAGAGATTTAGCAAGGCTAGCTTCACTTCCTGTGAAGTCGGCAATGAAGATTGGTTTATTAAATCGAATGAAATTAAAATTGATAACGAAGCAAAAACAGTACAAGCCTCAAACGCTAGAATTGTATTTCAGGGGGTTCCAGTACTCTACTCACCATCAGTAAGCTTTCCGTATGCGGGTCAAAGAAAAACTGGCTTTTTAAGTCCGCTTTGGGGACAAACTTCAAAAAGCGGGTTTGAGCTTTATACCCCCTATTACATCAATATTTCGCCCAATTTTGACGCGACACTCGCCTCAAGATTACTAACTAAACGCGGTTTGCAAGTTCAAGGCGAATTACGCTATTTAGAAGACAATTATTCAGGAATAGCCAACATTGAGTATTTAGCGAATGATGCTATGACAGATCAAACACGGTACCTCGTTAGATTGAAGCATCAACAAAATTTTGGCGCCGGCTGGAATGGTGGCTACCAATTTGAAAAAGTTTCTGATGACACTTACTTTTCTGAGCTAGCTACTCGGGTAACGCAAACAAGTAGAGTCAACTTACCTCAACAAGCAAACATTGCATACAGTGATGATATTTGGCAATTCAACGTAATGGCACAACGCTATCAATCACTTAATCAATCTAATCCATACGAACGCCTGCCTCAAGTCACGTTGAACGCTAAAAAAGACTGGGGAAGTTTTATTGGGGAAATTAAAAACCAAGCGGTATATTTTGATTTAGATGACAAAAACAATACGATTTTCACAACCGGAAATTATGCTGGAAGCTTGCAAAGACCAACGGGGGCCAGATTCAGCTCCTATCCAAGCATCAGCTTCCCAATGACAAAGTCCTATGGCTATATCACGCCAAAAATTGGAGTGCATTACACGCAATACAATCTCAGCAACACTGGGATTATCAACAATACAGATCTAGCAAGAAACGGTACTCCATACGATGACAATATCAGTCGTAGCTTACCTATTTTCAGTTTAGATAGTGGAATGACTTTCGAACGTGATACAAAAGTGATGGCAAGGTCATATACCCAAACACTAGAGCCAAGAATGTTTTATGTTTATATTCCATATCGAGACCAATCTCTTTTTCCACGTTTTGACTCGGCACTTGCTGACTTAAACGTTGCGACATTATTTACTGAGAATCAATTTACTGGGGTGGATCGAGTCAATAACGCCAACCAAGTCAGTCTAGCTGTCAGTACTCGTATGATTGATGGTGAAACAGGTCAGCAACGATTTGCAGCTACACTAGGGCAACGTTTTTACTTTGAAGACCAAAAAGTAGGCTTAGGAATCAGCGGCGAAACATTTAGAACAGATTTAAAATCTGATATTGTTGCGGCAGCCACAGCGAAGCTAAGAAACAAATGGAACATTGACACTGCAATGCAGTACAACACAGACACCAGCAGCATTTATCGGGCGAATATTACCGCACGCTACAATCCAGAACCAGGCAAAGTATTAAACCTAACCTACCGTTATCTAGATGATGTAAGTAATGTAAACTCGAGAATTGATCAAATCAACATCTCAACTCAATGGCCTATGGGCAAGGGCTGGTATGCCCTTGGGCGCTGGAATTACTCCATCAAAGATAGCAATATCATTGAAGGCCTAGCCGGACTTGAATACGATGCCGGATGCTGGCAGTCACGTGTGGTTATGCAACGCCTATACACTGCTACGGCTGAAGCAAACTATGCATTCTTCTACCAACTTGAATTTGGTGGCATGGCTTCTGTTGGCGCGAATCCATTTAGAATCCTCTCTCGCAACATTCCGGGCTACACCAGCACATCTCAAATTCCAGAGAATTACAGACAAGATACTTATGAATAATATTAAAAAACAAAATTTTTGGCAGCTTAGCGCAGTACTACTAAGTTTAGCGTTCTTATTCAACCCCTCCTACGCTGCTGATGCACAAGAAGATCAAAACAAAGCTTCTCAGCCCGCAAAAAAAACTAACGTTAAACAAAATGAGATTCTAAAAATGGATAGAATCGTTGCGATTGTTGATCAAGTCGTCATTACCGAAAAAGAACTTGTAGATCGAATCAAAACAGTCACCGCACAACTTGAAAAACAAGGCACAGAGCTACCACCACAGGCAATTTTAGAAAAACAAATTCTGGAACGAATGATTACAGATCGATTGCAGCTTCAATTTGCGGGACAAACAGGTTTGCGCGTTGATGATAACCAAGTTGATAAAACTATCGAACGTATTGCGGCGCAAAATAAACTCGACCTACCCGCGTTTAAAAAAGCATTATCAGATGACGGCATTTCTTTCCGGAAATTTAGAGAAGATATCCGCAATGAAATCTTGCTAGCTCGATTACGAGAACGTGAAGTAGAAAATCGGATTAACGTAACGGAATCTGAAATAGACAACTTTCTTACCACACAGGCGGCAAGACAAGATTCCGATGAATACGAAATCTCACATATTCTTATTCGAGCGCCCGAAGATACCTCCCCAGAAGATCTTAAAAAACTACGTGCAAAAGCAGAAGATACATTAGCGCAATTGAAAACGGGCAAAGATTTCGCACAAGTTTCGGCGTCTAATTCAGACGCCCCAAATGCACTTGAGGGTGGCCTATTAGGCTGGAAAACTTCAACGCAACTTCCATCGCTATTTTTAGAAGCTGTTAAGACTCTACAACCAGGCGACTTAACACCAATATTGCGCAGCCCGAATGGCTTCCACATTATTAAAGTAACCAATCGTCGCGGCGGCACTTCGCCATTAGTCATTGGCCAAACTCATGTTCGCCATATTCTTATTAAATTGAGCGAGGTCGTTTCAGAAAAAGATGCACGTCATCGCATGGAAGATTTAAAAGAGCGTTTAGACAATGGCGAGAAGTTTGAAGATCTTGCGAAACAATACTCAGAAGATGGTTCTGCAAGTAATGGTGGTGACTTAGGCTGGGTGAATCCTGGAGATACCGTTCCAGAGTTCGAAAAAACGATGACTGCATTAGCGCCTGGTGAAATTAGCCCGGTAATAAAAACGCCTTTTGGGCTACATGTTATGCAAGTAGTAGAACGTCGTTCACAAGATATGTCCAAAGAAGCCGCAAGATTGAAAGCACGTCAAGAGATTCGTGCAAGAAAATCAGATGAAGCTTTTCAAGACTGGGTTCGTGAACTTCGCGACCGTGCTTTTGTAGAGTTAAGACTCGAAGATAAGTTTTAATCGAATATCATTAGAACTATCGTGAGCAATCATATTCCACGCATAGCCATTACATCAGGCGAGCCAGCTGGCATAGGCTTAGACTTATGTGTTTTGCTAGCTTATCAAGCAATTGCTGCGGAAATCATCATCATTGCGGATC
>JBEDFH010000012.1:0-9127 GCA_041175265.1 Pseudomonadota bacterium
GTACAGGTAGTTTTTAAAACTACATAAACTGGGCTACCAAGGTGGCCCAGTTTTACATTAAGCCCTCATCAATTATTTAAGAGATTTCTATGCACATTCATGTATTAGGCGCTGCGGCCGGTGGTGGTTTTCCACAGTGGAATTGTAATTGTCAAAATTGCGATGGACTGCGTAAAGGTACTATCAAAGCAACTAAGCGAACACAATCTTCAATTTGCGTAAGTGGTGATGGCATAAATTGGGTTTTATTTAATGCATCTCCAGATGTGTTACAACAAATACAATCATTTGCCCCTTTGCAACCAGGTCGTGCAATTCGAGATAGTGGGATTGTTGGTATTGTATTAATTGATGCACAAATTGATCACACTACAGGTCTACTGATGTTACGTGAAGGCCAAGTCAAACGTGAGATTTACTGTACCGATATGGTGTATCAAGATTTAACGACGGGTAATCCATTGCTTAATATCCTTGGACACTATTGCGGTATCAATCACCATCAAGTACCAACAGATGGCAAAACTTCATTTGAAGTAAAAGGCGCAAATAATTTACGTTTTACAGCAGTTGCTTTGAAGAGTGCTGCACCTCCTTACTCACCACATCGCAATGATCCTCACCCCGGAGACACTATTGGTGTGTTAATTGAAGAAATTAGCACGGGTAAAAAATGTTGGTATTCACCAGGTTTGGCTGAAATCGAACCTCATTTACCAGTACTTATGAATCAAGCTGATTGCATTATGGTCGATGGTACGTTCTGGACTAATACTGAAATGATTGATATGGGCTTAATGACTAAAACGGCGCGTAGCATTGGTCATAATCCACAATCAGGTGAAGGTGGCATGATAGAAAAATTAGATGAATTCGATGCTTCAAGAAAAGTTTTGATTCATATCAATAACACTAATCCGATTTTACGCGAAGATTCTGCGGAGCGTGCTGAACTGACTAAGCATGGTATTGAAGTCGCTTATGACGGCATGGACATTATTCTTTAGGAGATTATGATGAGCGCAGTTGAAAATAATAACTTACCTTGGACCCGTGAAGAGTTTGAAGAAAAGCTTCGTAAAAAAGGGCAGGGATATCATATCTACCATCCTATTCACGTCGCAATGTATGAAGGCAAGTTAAGTAAAGAGCAGCTTCAATGTTGGGTAGCAAATCGTTTTTACTACCAAATCGGTATTCCTCAGAAAGATGCTGCGATTTTATCTAATTGCCCAGATAAAGAAGTTCGTAAAGAATGGATTGTCCGTATTACCGACCATGATGGTGTGGATGGACAAGTAGGTGGTATTGAAGCATGGATACAATTAGGTGAGGCAGTTGGCTTAACTCGCGAACAAGTAACCTCATTGAAAATGGTGAGCCCAGGTGTGAAATTTGCTGTGGATGCTTACATCAATTTTGCTCGTCAACGTCCATGGCAAGAATCAGTTTGCTCATCTCTTACTGAATTGTTTGCTCCGCATATTCATCAGCAACGCATTAGTTCATGGCCAACGATGTATCCATGGATTAAAGAAGAAGGATTAAGCTACTTTAAAAAACGTCTAACTGAAGCACGTCGTGATGTGGAGCAAGGTTTAAGCGTTACATTGGATTACTTTGGCAAGAGCCGTGAAATGCAAGAGCGCGCACTAGAGATTCTGCAATTTAAACTTGATGTGCTGTGGGTCATTGCGGATTCTATTATGCTGGCTTCAACAGAAGTCACTACCGATGGTCTGCCATACTTACGTCAGCCAGTTTATTAATTAGAAATTTGGAAACATATTATGAGCGTTCAACACACCGATATTTACGCAATTGCATTACACCATCGCTTTCAATGGGAAGAGGCTCAAAATTGTTATGTCATTTTGTTTCCTGAGGGTATGGTAAAGCTGAATGGCGGTGCTGGTGAAGTGCTAAATCAGATTGATGGTCAACGTTCTGTGGCAGATATCATTGCAATATTAAAAGCCAAGTTTAGCGATGTGCCAGATTTAGAAAACGATATTGTTGGTATGATCGAATTAGCGCTAGAAAAAGCCTGGCTTCGCAAAGTCAATTAATTTCAAAGCGAATAAAGCGCAATTAGGAGTAATAAAATGACACAAGCCTCTTTAGGTCAATCAGTCGTACAAAAAGAAATACAAGCACAAAATAATGGTGTGGCTGCCAATATTACCCACACACAACCATTGTGGTTGTTAGCTGAAGTGACCTATCGATGCCCATTACACTGTGCATTTTGTTACAACCCAACAGATTACGATAAACATACCCAAAATGAACTGAGCACGGAGCAATGGATACAAGCTTTACGTGACGCACGTAAATTGGGTGCGTTGCAATTAGGCATTTCAGGTGGCGAGCCATTATTGCGTGATGATATTGAAGATATCGTAGTGGAGGCTAAAAAGCTGGGTTATTACAGCAATTTGATTACCTCAGGGGTCGGTCTCACTGAAAAGCGCATTCAAGCATTTAAAGATGGTGGCTTAGATCATATTCAGTTATCCATGCATGACATCACTGAAGAAATTAACAACTTCATTACCAACACTAAAACATTTGAGCTAAAGAAAAAAGTTGCCGCCATGATTAAAAATCACGGCTACCCAATGGTGCTTAACGTCGTGATTCATCGTTATAACATTGGCCATATGCGTGAAATTTTAGAGATGGCAGAAGCCCTAGGCGCCGATTATATTGAGCTTGCGAATACCCAGTACTATGGATGGTCTTTGGTTAATCGTAGTCAACTCATGCCAACCAAAGAACAAATTGACGAAGCTGAAAAAATCACGAATGAGTTCCGCGAAAAGCAAGGCAGCAAAATGAAGGTGTTCTTTGTTGTGCCTGATTACTTCTCAGATCGTCCAAAGAAATGTATGAATGGTTGGGGAGAAGTGTTCATGATTGTGACAGCTAACGGTGATGTATTGCCATGTCACTCAGCACGTGTCTTGCCAAACATGGAGTTTCCTAACGTCCGTGATAAAGGACTAGCCTACGCTTGGAATGATTCGCCGGCTTTCAATAAATATCGTGGTGATAGTTGGATGAAAGAGCCTTGCCGGAGTTGCTCTGAAAAAGAAAAAGATCTCGCAGGATGTCGTTGCCAAGCATTTATGCTGACTGGCGACGCAGAAGGTGCTGATCCAGTTTGTAGCTTATCGCCTAATCATCATGTGATTACTAAAGCGATTGAGGACTCACGTAATCCTGTCATTGCAGCACAGCCTATCATTTTCCGTAATGACAAAAACTCAAAAGCGATTATCGCTGGTGAGTTAGATGATCGTGTGAAAGAATTTCACGCTTTACCGTAACTTTTTCTGACGATTGTGTTTTAATAAACGCGCCCTTGAAGATTCATTGGCGCGTTTTCTTTTGATTGATGCTATGACTAAAACCACCCCATTAGTATTGACTCTTGTGCTTGCCTCTTTAGCGGCCTTAGCGCCCTTTGCCATTGATACTTACTTGCCCGCTTTTCTGGTGCTTGAAAATGACTTAAACGCTACCTCTGTGGCTTTGCAGCAAAGCCTCACATTCTATTTATTACCTTATGCCATCATGACCTTATGGCATGGTGCCATTTCAGATTCTATAGGCCGAATTACCACCATCAAATGGGGCTTAGGCGTATTTGTATTGGCTTCTATCGGTTGTGCATTTGCGACCAATGTTGAAACGCTATGGTTTTTTAGGGCATTACAAGGCATGTCAGGCGGGGCAGGAAACGTTGTGGCCAGAGCAATGGTGCGCGATTTATTTGAAGGCCCCCAAGCTCAACGTGTAATGGCTACAGTACAAATGCTATTTGGTATCGCGCCAGCTGTTGCTCCAATCATCGGCGGATTTTTATTAGGGGTGCATTGGCAGGCGATATTCATTTTTCTAGCGGTTTATGCTGGACTTGCACTTTGGGCTGCTGTGGTTTATTTGCCAGAAACCATGCCCAAAGAAAAGCGGATGCCCTTATCTGCTAAGCAGGTTTTCAAAGATTACCGCATTATTTTTTCAGACAAAGAATTCAGGTCCCTGGTGATAGCCATTGGCGCTAATTTCTCAGGTTTTTTTCTATATGTATTAGCTAGTCCAGTTTTTTTGATTAAACACCTTGGTCTCAACGAACAACAGTTTGGTTACATGTTTATTCCTACGGTATGCGGCATGGTGTTGGGTTCTTATTTTGCAAGGCGTGCCGCAGGTATATACAGCCGTCAACAAGTCGTTAAATGGGCTTATGCCTGGATGTCCGCCATGGTCTTAATTAACCTAGTGGCGTGCTATTTTTTAGCCAACTCTCTTTTTCTCATTATCCCCATCGCCCTATTTAATATCGGCATGGCACTCGCTATGCCAGTGCTCTCACTGTCAGCTTTAGACCGTCACCCTAAAATCCGTGGCACTGCCGCCTCTGGTCAGGCCTTTACTCAAATGTTGTTATCCACTGTTTCAGCTGGAATTATTGTGCCATTGGTGTGGTTTAGCCCGTTTGGATTAGCGCTCGCCATGGCGGCTTATTGTTTACTGGGGTGGTGCGTTATTCGTCGAAGCCACTTATGGCGAGCAGCATAATTTGCGGCTAAGCCATCATGTATGAAGCAAGCCAACCGAATCGATGCTTTTGGTGCAATGATAGTCAACTCTATCGCGATTATCACGATATTGAATGGGGTTTTCCTGTTGTGGACGATACCCGGCTTTTTGAAAAAATCTGTCTTGAAGGTTTTCAATCTGGGCTTAGCTGGCTCACCATTTTAAGAAAGCGCAAAAACTTCAGATTAGCCTTTAATCGTTTTGATATTGCAAGCGTAGCCCAATTTACCCAAAAAGATATTGAACGACTCATGGCCGATGCAGGTATTGTGCGCCATCTTGGCAAGATAGAAGCTGCGATTAACAATGCGCGCTGTGCTGAAAAATTGCTGGAGTCTGAATCATCACTCGCTGCCTACTTTTGGCGCTTTGAGCCCGAGCCTAATAGCCGTCCTCAAACCTTTGATGTGAATACACTCAAAACCCTCACGCAATCTAAAGAATCTATCGCGCTTTCAAAAGACCTCAAAAAAAGAGGCTGGAAATTTGTCGGGCCAACCACCATGTATGCCTTTATGCAGGCCATGGGCTTGGTCAACGATCATGAAGATGGGTGTCATGTGCGTGAAGCGGCCTTAGAGGCAAGGCGGCAGTTAAATAGCCTGAAATAAAAAAGGAGACCGAAGTCTCCTTTTTTATTAACTTGATTTTAACTACTCAACCAATAATTCACGTTTACCTGGTGCGCCATTCATTGCATCAGCATCTGGTAGTGGTTCTTTACGTGCTGAAATCACGGGCCATACTTGTGCTAGGCGTGCATTTAAAGCGATGTATTCTTGTTGGTCTGCCGGTACGTCATCTTCAGCAAAAATGGCTTCGGCAGGGCATTCAGCTACACATAATGTGCAGTCGATACATTCGTCTGGGTTAATCGCTAAGAAGTTAGGACCTTCTACAAAGCAATCTACTGGGCATACGTCTACACAGTCTGTGTATTTGCATTGAATACAATTTTCGGTAACGACATAAGTCATGTTGTGTTCCTTTTAGATTCTATAGTGCGATAAGGTTATCGCGTTATTTTAAAGTATTTTTAATAATTCGTTTAATGTAAATCAAATAATCATGCCAGCGCCAACAGTGTTGTTGGTTGATTCATCAATGACGATAAATGCGCCTGTTGCACGGTTTTTGCTGTAACTATCTACCATGAGTGGTTGGGCAAGTTTGAAGTTGATTTTAGCGATATCGTTCATCGCGAGGCCTTGCGTTGGCAATTGCTCCAATGTGTTGACGTCTACTTTGTATTCAATCTCACCTACTTTTGCTTTGGATTCACGTGTGGTGTGGCGAATCACATAAGTACGTGCTGGTGAAAGCGGTGTTTCAGATAGCCAACACACCATGCCTGAGATTTGTTTAACAGCTTCTGGCGCTTGATCTGATTTCACAATCATGTCGCCACGTGAGGTATCGATTTCATCTTCTAGTAATAATGTGACAGATTGCTCTGTGATTGCAGTTTTAAGCTGTTCCTCACCTAATTGAATCGCTTTCACTTTTGATGTGTAGCCATTTGGCAATACCGTTACTGCATCACCTACTGCAATCTCACCAGATTCAACACGACCCATAAAGCCACGGAAGTCATGTAATTCTGGGTCATCTGAAGCGTGTGGGCGGCAAACGAATTGCACAGGGAAGCGGAATGGCTCGTTTTGTTCTGAGTGGGCTGCTGGCGCAGACTCCAAAATTTCCAACATGGTTGGACCTTGGTACCAATCCATTGCATCGCCACGGTCAACCAACATATCGCCAGTCAGTGCTGAAAGCGGCACGACTTGAATGTCGCGACCAGCGCGTTGCAAGCCGATTTGTTCAGCAAAGCTTAAATAATCAGCTTTGATTTTTTCAAAAGTTGCTTGGTCAAAGTCTACTAAGTCCATTTTGTTAATCGCAACCACAATGTGTGGAATGCCAACTAAGTGTGCCAAGAATGAATGGCGACGTGTTTGCGTGAGTACGCCTTTGCGTGCATCAATCAAAATAATCGCGAGGTTGGCAGTTGAAGCAGCAGTCACCATGTTGCGGGTATATTGCTCATGGCCTGGTGCATCGGCAATGATGTATTTGCGTGTACCTGTGCTGAAATAGCGATAAGCCACGTCAATCGTAATGCCTTGCTCACGTTCTGCTTGCAAGCCGTCAGTGAGTAGGGATAAATCTACCGCTTCAAGACCACGCTTTTTAGAAGTACGATCCATTTGTGTGAGGGTGTCGGCCAAAATGCTTTTGGTATCAAATAGCAAGCGACCAATTAAAGTGCTTTTGCCGTCATCTACGCTACCGCAAGTCATAAAGCGGAGGAGGCTGTCGTTGTGTTTTGCATTACTCATTAGAAGTAGCCTTCTTTCTTGCGTTGTTCCATAGAGGCGTCAGAAGTTTGGTCATCCAACCTCGTAGCACCACGTTCTGTAATCGTGGTTGTCGCAGTTTCTAATACGATTTTTGTCACATTGTCAGCATCACTGATTACGGGTGCTGTACATGTAATATCACCTACAGTACGGAAGCGTACTTGCATATTGATGATTTCTTCACCTGCTTTTGGTTGATTAATGACTTCACCGCTAGCAAGTGGCACATTGACTGGCACAATAGAGCCGGCACGCATGACAACATCGCGTTGATGTGCGAAATAGATGCTTGGTAGACCTAATTTTTCGCGTTCGATATATTGCCAAACGTCCATTTCAGTCCAGTTTGAAATCGGGAATGCACGGATGTTCTCACCTTTGTGTGAACGTGCGTTATATAGATTCCATAGTTCAGGACGTTGGTTTTTTGGGTCCCATTGGCCGAACTCATCACGGAAACTCATGATACGTTCTTTAGCACGGGCTTTTTCTTCATCGCGGCGTGCACCACCAATACAACAATCAAAGCCAAATTCTTCAATCGCTTCAAGTAATGTCACAGATTGATGTTTGTTGCGTGATTCATCTTCTGATTTCAGTACCACAGTACCGCGCTTCATTGAATCTTCAACAGAGCGAACGATTAAGCGCTCACCAAGTTCTGCGGCACGTTGATCGCGAAACTCAATGACTTCTTTGTAATTATGGCCAGTATCAATATGCATCAGCGGAAAAGGGAAACGGCCTGGGCGGAAGGCTTTTTCTGCAAGGCGCAAGATACATAATGAATCTTTACCGCCTGAGAATAGCAACACAGGATTTGAGCATTGGCCTGCGACTTCACGCAAAATGTGAATCGCTTCCGCTTCTAGCCAATCAAGATGGCTGAGAGTTGTTTTGTTTGCTGTTGTCATCATTTCAACTTATTAATTTCAATGGAATTTTTTATTTCGATTTTTTAACATGCAGGCCGCATTCTTTGCTGGTTGGGTCTTCCCACCACCAGCGACCAGCGCGAACGTCTTCGCCCATGGCAACGGCTCGTGTACAAGGTGCACAGCCAATGCTAGGGTAGAAAGCGTCATGCAATTTGTTATACGGTACTTCGTGCAAGCGAATATATGCCCACACTTCTTGTTCGGTCCAATCGCTTAGTGGATTGAATTTTTCTAACTTGTTGCCTTCATCAAACTCTTGCACAGGCAAGTTGGCGCGTGTTGTGGCTTGTTCTGCGCGCATACCGGTAATCCAAGCTTGTTTGCCATTGAGTGCACGTTGAAGTGGCTCTACTTTGCGCATGTGGCAACATGCCTTGCGTAGATCAATGCTCTCGTAAAAAGCGTTGATGCCATTGGTCTGTACGTATTGCTCAACCACTTCATGCTTAGGAAAATACACTTTTAGCTTGGTGTTATAAGTGCTTTCAGCTTCGGCCATCAAGGTATAAGTTTCAGCAGGTAAGCGGCCTGTATCCAACGAGAAAATCTCAATAGCGAGTTTTTCACGCATGATGATGTCGGTGAGCACCATGTCTTCAGCACCAAAGCTGTTGGCAAAGGTGATGGCTGGAAATTTTGTTGCAGCGTCTTTAAGCAAGCTCAATACTTGCGAGCGTTTGTTTGCGACAGATGCCTTGAGCGCATCTGTCAGCTCTGGACTAGTCGCTGGATTTTTAGCGGCTGAACGAATCATGGATACATCACCAAACATTAGCGGTTTGTCCTACGCCAAGCGGGTTGTGCAATATCAACTGCGCCTTGGTATGGCTCACTAAAGTCTTTTAGGCTGGCTAAAGCTTCAGTGGCTGAGCGGTCAGCGCGGATTAAATAGCTATTAAAGCCTGAGCGTTTTAAGAAGAATAGTTGGTCGCGCAATACATCACCAACCGCGCGTAATTCATTCTTAAAGCCATAACGAGTGCGGAGTAGGTTGCCGATTGTAAAAATACGGCCATCTGCAAAGCGTTCTACATATACCGCCACCAATGCAAACGCGTTAATGTCTTTGACTTCAGCAATCACATCTTCAATGGCTTCATGCGTAGCAATCAACAAGCCAACTTCACCTTGACTAACGCGGCTAGCCAGCACATCTTTATTAGCGCGCCAAACGGTGAACGGTACCAACACTTTACCTGATGGAATTTCAGTGGCTGCAAT